>CAJVZR010000046.1 GCA_913019965.1 uncultured Oleispira sp. | reverse complement strand
AAATATAATGTTGCTGGTATCAATAACAGGGATAGTCGTTTGATTTCTATGAAAATTTCTCTTCGTTCGTCTTTCCCGTTTATAAGTACTTATGCGGCATCGGTTCGTATAGCACGCTGTTAGGTATCTAGGAGTATATATGCAAAGTCATGGTGAACTTACCCTAGAGTGGAAGGACGATGTATTGATGATCTATCCTCAAGGCCCTTTTAATGAAGAAGGGGTTGTTGAGGTGATTGATACTATAAAAAATGCGGTCCTTATCAGAAATAATCAAAACTGGTCGAGACTTGAAGTATGGGAAGAGAACACGCTAGGGTCCCCTGCCGTAATGAACAGCGCAAAAGAATACTATCGTTGGTGTACCGAACATGGATGTATAGCTGCTGCTATAGTTGTCAAAAATAGTGTTCAGCGTAGTTACATTGAGAAATATTTTTCAGGTAATATCGCAGTATTCAATAGTAAAAAAGAAGCTATAGATTGGTTGATGGAATATAGCAATACCTAACAAGACGCTTAAATGCGTTCCGGCCAAAAAGACGGCCTCCACTGGACGTGCTAGACGCACGCCTTTTAGCTAAAGCGTTACGTATAAAAAATCATGAAAATTGAAACATCTAATATAGAAGTATTGATGCCTGTTACAGAAGCAATGCCTTTTGGAGAACTATTTTTTACTGTTCTATGTGCAGTTACGGGATTAATAGGCGGTAATATTGTAATCGCAATGCACTATAAAAGAATGGGGCAGCATTGGGCGTCTGGTTTTAAGCCTTTTGCATTTCCATTTAAAAACTTTAATGGTACAGAGTGGTTTAATTTACTTTTGGTATCAGTAATAACGATGTTGTTTGCTGCTATGGCTTCAACATCCTCAAACTAATTACGTAACAAAAAGTTGGTGGTTCAGCCCCTGCGGGGCTTGGACGCTTTCAGCGCCCCACAACAAAAGCGTTATACAGAATTGTAGAAAATAACATATGACTCATGAGGTAGACTATCAATTACCAAGTATCTTCATGATATTTTGGATTATATTGATGACTTGGAGTATTTTTAGGTTTGTTCCAAGTGCAAAAACAATAACTAGGAAGTTTGTAGCATTTTGTGGGGTGATATTATTATCACTGGTTTTTATATTTGGTGAACTTAAGAGAGGCTCTATTGAAAACGCAATAGATGAAGGAAGACTGAATATACTTAATGGAACAATAAGTAATTATAAGCCTTATAATAATTTAGTAGACCTATATGTTGATGGTATTAAAATAAAGTCAAGTTTCGGGAGTCTATACTGTGGACTTCCGAAGAGTGATTATTTGATCGGAGATAAATTAACGATTAAATATATTAAATTTACTGATCATGACTTGTTCGGTCCAGAATTTTGTATGTTGGATATCAAACATGTGAAAGTTACAAAAAGGAAACGGCCTAGACGGTCAAGGTATAACAATACGCTTAAGAATGGACGCAGTGAAACTGCGCCCCTTAGCTAGAGCGTTAGCATTTTAAAGAGAGTTGGAATATTTATGAATGGAATCGTAAAAGAGATATTGATAGCTGAAAATGCTGGTGACGATCTATTTCCCCTTAAGCGAGCTGAGTTTGTATCTGGAAAAGGTATAGAGGGGGATCGATATTTTAATTCCATAGGTACATTCTCAGAAAAGCTAAAGGAGTCTGGTGATTTTGAAGTTACCCTTATCGAGCAAGAAGAGATTGACGCATTCAATAATATTTCTGGATTGAATTACTCAAATAGCCATTTCAGAAGAAATATTGTTACAACTGGCATTAGGCTTAATCCGCTAGTGGGTTCAAAACTGAGCCTTGGTGAGGTGCAACTCACGGTGGTTCGTTTATGTGAACCATGTGCATATCTATCTGATATATTGGGTGAAGAAATTATGCAACATATGGTACATAAAGCAGGTATTCGTGCAGTTATTACTAAAAGTGGTATAGCTGAAGCTGGAAATACCGTCGGTCAATGCTAACAAGCGGCTGCACCGGACAAATTTCCGCTGTCACCTTTTGTGCAAAAACACGCACAAAAACCGACATCAAAAATTTGCTCGGTGAGCCGGGCGTTAACCCTACGTAATTATTATGCCAAATGAATTAGTCAAAAATTGGTTCGGAGATAAGTTTAGTCATCTTCATCCACTACTTCAGAAGTTGCACATAGATGGTGGCAAGCTTGCTGGAGATGTTCAAATTCAATACGGGAAAGGGCTTGCTGGATTTATTGGCGCTAGGCTCGCAAAGAAGATGAACTTGCCTAATGAAGGCACCCATAAATTGGTAGTGAGTATCTCGCATGATAATGACGGCTTGCATTGGGACCGTTGTTTTGATGATCAGGCATTGGTTAAGTCATTATTCAAACCTGTAGGGTATATTGAACAAGGTTATTGGATTGAAACAACAGGGCCTCTATCAATGAAATTGACTGTAGATATTAATAACGGTGGATGGTATTGGCGGTGTCTAAAAGTTAATTTCCTAGGTTTGCCGATCCCGCGCTGGTTAATTCCAAAAACTAATGCGTATAAAATTATTGAAAACGGTAAGTATCGTTTTCATGTTGAATTTTTATTTCCAATTATTGGTTCTTTGGTTTCCTATCAAGGGCTACTGCGAGCAGAAGATAGCTAATGAGCATTGAAAAAGAATTAAGAATAATGCATGCATGTGAATTAGGCGCTGTTGGGGTTTATAGAGGGCATAAATGCGTTGCACGCTATTTCTTCAGGGCTAACCTATCCGATTTAGATAATATGCGGTTTCATGAGAAGGACCATGCGTCTATTTTTAGAGACTTACTAAAAGAGCGAGATGCCCGATTTTGTTTTGCGCACCAATTGTTTTTTATAGGTGGCCTTTTTTATGGTGTTATCGTAGGACTACTTGGGCTTAAGGCGATTGGTACGAGTACTTATACGATAGAAAAAATAGTAAATGAAGAATTCGAGATGGCGCTTATTAAACTTGAAAGTGATAGCGCTATCTGCACTAATATAAGGGCTATACAATTAGAAGAACAGCAGCATAGAGACTCAGGAAAAGAATTAGCAGGTAGCCACTACGCCCTATTTGGGTTTGTAAAACGTATAGCAAAAACTGGCGCGTACACAGCGAAGTTTTTGGCCTCTTCGCTATGAATAGGCTAATAACCGCCTGCCTGCAAATTTCCCTTGAACCGATTATTATGAAAAATTAGGGTCCAGAAATGAAACTTATATTTCTAACAATTTTCATCTTTTTCACTAGCATTAATATTAATGCTGATGATGCTTATAAAATAGAATCAGCTTACGCCACCCAGACGAGCGACTTACAGGTAAGCAGCAGTGGAACTGTAGTTAAGCTACTTCCTGATGACAACAAAGGCTCACGACACCAACGCTTCATTCTAAAACTTTCCAACAACCAAACAGTGTTAGTGGCACACAATATAGACCTTGCGCCAAAAATAACCTCTCTACGCAGAGGCGACATCGTTGAGTTCAATGGAGAATACGAATGGAATAACAAAGGTGGTGTAATACACTGGACTCACCACGATCCTGCAGGTCGGCATCAAGATGGTTGGCTCAAGCACAACGGTTCTATTTATGAATAACCCCATCAACAAGATAATGACCTAAGTCACTGGTGTGACAATGTGTCACATTCTCAAACTCAACCTGCCTCTATAAACTGCGCCCCATTCCTTTCATGCAGTTCCTGAAAAAAAGCAGAGTTGAAAATGAACCATAAGCAGCCGTTAGCGTTAGCCATTGCCACCCTTCTCTATCCTTCTTTTACCCTTGCAGAACAAGTTAATAACGACGAAATTGCACTTCCCCCGGTTACGATTACCGATACCCGTGAAGCAGCGTTAAAGTCTGAGACCTCTGCCAGCACCAGTCAGATTAGCCAAGAAGAGCTTAACTTTTTACAGCCTGGCCACCCTTCTGAAGTATTAAACCGCATGCCGGGTGTACATGTGAATGTGACCGGTGGCGAAGGCCACATGACGGCGATTCGTCAGCCTATCAGCACCAGCGCTGTGTATTTGTATTTAGAAGATGGTATTCCAACACGCTCGACGGGTTTCTTTAATCACAATGCGTTATATGAAATCAATGTGCCTCAATCCGCGGGCATTGAAGTTAGCAAAGGCCCAGGCAGTGCCTTGCATGGCAGTGATGCGATGGCGGCGGTGATTAACGTGAGTACGAAGGCCGCACCGGAAGAAACTGAAGGTGATGTGAGTTTAGAACTGGGCAGTTTTGGTTGGCAACGTTTGTTATTGGGTGGTGGTACGGCGAGTTTGAATCATGGTATTCGCGCGGATATTAACCTGACCCATACCGATGGTTGGAGAGACTCTACCGAGTACGATCGTCAAAGTGCTAACTTCCGTTTGGATTCGTTTTTAGATAACGGCGTGAAAGTTAAAACGGTTTTGAACGTTTCGAATATCGATCAGCAAACCGCGGGTTCTTCACGTTTATTAGAAGACGATTATAAAAACAATCCAACCCGTAACTATACGCCGATCTCGATGCGTAAAGTGGAGTCGCTGCGTTTATCCAGTGCGTTCGAAAAAGAAGTGGGTGCGAGTCTTTATAGTATTACCCCTTACTTCCGCTATAACAGCATGGAGTTATTACCGAACTGGTCGTTAAGCTACGATCCGAATACCTATAAGACAGAAAACAAGTCGGCGGGTGTGATGATGAAATATCGTCAAGACTTTGCCCCGATGCGTACGCGTTTAATTGTCGGTACCGATGTGGATTACAGCCCGGGCTCGATGGATCAAAATAGAATTGATGTCACAAAAGAAGGCAATTATTACGTTGATTATACGGTTGAAGAAAAGCTGTATGACTACGACGTGACCTTTTCGTCGGTCTCGCCTTATGCTCATGTTGAAACCTCGCCGACCGATAAGTTACGCGTGAACGCGGGTTTACGTTTTGACCATATGCGTTATGACTATGAAAATAATTTAACGGATATCGATACGGGTAATCATAGACGACCTGAAGATACTGATGTTGAGTATCAGCACTTAAGCCCTAAGTTAGGTTTAACCTATGCGATTAGCGAACACTTGAATACGTTTGCATCGTACCGCCATGCGTTCAGAGTGCCGTCGCAGGGGCAGTTATTCCGCCAAGGTAAGTCGATCAATACGGTTGAGCTTGAGCCTGTAAAAGTGGATAACTATGAGATTGGTCTTAGGGGTAATACTGACAGTAAAGTGAACTATGAGATCTCGGTTTATTACATGGTGAAGGAAGATGATATTTTAACCTTCAAGCATGCTGATGGTAGCCGCGAAACTCAGAATGCCGGTAAGACGTTACACCAAGGTATTGAAACCGGATTAACCGCGCCCTTGCATGCGGATGTCGATCTTGCGGTATCGTATGCCTACACTGAGTTTACTTATGAAGACTGGCAGCCAGATGGTTCGACTGATTACAGTGATAATGAAATCGTTGCGGCCCCTAGAGACATTGGTAATGTGGCAGTGGGATATCACCCTAGCCAGTTGAATGGTGGTAAGGTGGAATTAGAGTTTTCTCACTTAGGGCAATACTGGATGGACCAAGCGAATACTGAAACCTATAAAGGTCACCAGTTGTTGAATCTTCGTTTTAACTTTCCAGTGACGCCAGCGTTTAAGATGAGTGCGCGCATTATGAACTTAGAAGATAAAACCTATGCGACGAATGCGAGTTTTAGTCGTGGAGTTGCTACGTATGCTCCAGGTATGCCACGCACAGCGTATGTGTCTGCTAGCTATTCGTTCTAATTTTTGAGAAGTATTATTATGACCAAGTTCGTTTCATTTTTGTTTATCGCTTTATTGAGTTTCAGTAGTAACGCGATGCAGCATGGAGGTTCTTCTGCTGGAAAAGGTAAGAATGGAACGACTTGCACCATTGCCTCACTTAAGTGTGCCAAGGCACCGTCGGCGAGCTTTGGTCCTGATGGCAAGCTTTGGTTGGCTTGGGTCTTTGGTGGTCATGTTTATGTGCAGCATTCGGTGGATTATGGGAAGACGTATTCTCAACCCTTGAGTGTGAACCGAGCGCCTGAAAAGATTGCCGCCCGCGCTGAAAACCGCGCCAAGATTCAATTGGATAGCGCTGGCAATATTTATATCTCGTGGACCCAGTCGTTAAATAAAAAGTATACCGGCAATATTCGTTTTAGCCGCTCCCTTGATGGTGGCGAAACCTTTAGCCAGCCGATTACCGTGAATGACGATCGACAAGAAATCAGCCATCGTTTTGATTCTATGGTGGTGAGTGATGACGGTAAGGTGTTTATTAGTTGGTTGGATAAACGCGACCAGCAAGCGGCAAAAGATAAGGGGCTGGAATATATTGGTGGTGCTTTGTATTACAGCTACTCCGCTGACCAAGGTAAGACGTTCAGCAAAAACATGAACTTGTCGGATAACTCCTGTGTGTGTTGTCGTATTGCCATGGCGTTAGATAACAATAATCTACCTGTGATTGCTTGGCGTGACATTTATGGCAACGATGTGAATAACCAAATTCGCGACCATAGCTTAATTACCTTCGACTCTGAATTGAAACCCGGGAAGAAAATACGTTTAAGCAACGAGCAGTGGAAAATTAATGGCTGCCCGCATCATGGCCCTGCGGTAGATGTGGATGGTAATGGTGTTGTTCATTCGACTTGGTTTAATGACTCCTCTAATGAAGAGCAGGATGGCGATCACGTACTGTTTTATGGAAACAGTTCAAACGCTTATAAAGCGATGGGTTTTGGCCAAGCGGATAAGCAGTCTGCGCATCCTTATGTTGCGACTCTTAATCAAGATGGGGTGAGTCAAACTGTCTTCCTAGTGTGGAAAGAATTTGATGGCAAGAAAACGGATATTTTAATGAAGGTATCGCAAGACGCGGGGGCTAGCTGGGGTCAAAATACAGTGGTCAGCACCACCGTAGGATCTTCTGACCATCCGTTATTGGTTAAGAACTCGAAGGCTGTGTATTTGAGCTGGCATACTCAGGATGAAGGCTATCGCTTTCTTCCGCTATCTCCAGCATCACTAGTGGCAGGTTCAAAATGAAGCGACTATCTTATTGGCTTATTAGCCTTTGTTTATTAATGGCCGCTGCTGCGCAAGCTAACTCACCAGCTAGCGCTTCAGTTAGCCTAAAAGCATTTGAACTGGGCAGCTTTGAGCAGATCGTGACCGATAAGAATCAACAAGATCACCTGGTAATCCTGTGGTCGTTTGATTGCCCTCCTTGCATTACCGAGCTCGAAAAAATATCAGAGCTGCACCAGCAATTCCCTAACTATCAATTAACCCTAATTAATACCGATGCGGTTGAAGAACAGATGCGGGTGAAGAAGATTCTTCAGCAGTTTGATTTAGCAGGCCTAGATAACTGGGGCTTTGCTAATGACGATGAAGAGAAGCTGCGCTATGACATTGACCCACGTTGGTATGGTGATTTGCCTAGGAGTTACTTCTTTCCGTTAGTGGGTAAGATTAAGCGTTTGCGTGGCGCATTAACTAGTGAGGAGCTGTGGGAATTATTTGAGCCTTCTTAGTTACAATTCATAAGGTCTTGGGAAAAATAGCCCCGATATAATGCTAGAAGTGTGTGCGTACAGATTAAATATTACTTGAATTTACTTAATACATAACTTATAGCATTGTCGGGGTTTCAAATATCAGACTTAGGTAGTTGCCTCTACATGCCATTTCTCTGGGCTAGAAGGGTGGTTTAGTAAGGGGCGGTGTAAACCAAATTTCTTTAGATATTCATCTAATGTTCCGGCTTTGGCGACCGTCAATTTAGTTTTTAGCTGGGTTAGATGTCCGCTATTTAAGTCTGCGGCGACCCCGTCTAGATGCTTTGAACGTCCAGCGCCACATTTGCAAGGCTCACCGCAGGGCTTCAAACCGGAAGAAACCATTGCTTTACCGTTGTTTCCAATTCCAGCCGAAGTTTGTAAGAATTTTGCTTGTTTTTCTGTTGCGGCTTGGTCTGGTTCAAATCCAACTTTCCATTTAGATCCTTGTTTAATCGGTGCTGCATTTGCTTTTGTGCGTAGAAAGTCGCTAGCTTTAATTGTGTTCCAAACAGTCGTTGGGCTTGAAAAATGTTCCCAAGATATCGTACGTTTACCTGTAGAAACTTTGCTCGGTTTCGTACTTTTGTAGGAATTATAAAGAAACATATGAGCAACATGATGTTTTTGCTGCCAAGCTATTGTTCTCCCGTTATCTTGCCCAATAGTTAACAAATATGTTGATTTAGCATCTGCTAGAAATGCCTTTAGCCGTTGATCAAATGTTTTCCCTTTCGGGTCAAATGAAGATGTCACTGTCTATCTCTCCTTAAATAACAGTTAGTTGATATATATTGAACGTAGTAGTCTTGTGTTTTTATCTAATCCTAATAAAACAACATGCTCTACATCTCCTTCCCCTCGCTTGAATAAAACAAGCTCAAGATCTTTCCATTGAGAATTCAAATTTGTTAGTTCTTGAGAGAATAACGAGAATGTAATGTCTTCGGTGATTGCTGAAGACCCTATAATATGAATTGCCTCAACTAATTGTTTAATTTGAAGGTCAGACGATATTTTTTTATCGCTTCTTTCTCCTAACATAAAACCTATACCGTCAGAAGCACTCTCCCATTTTTGATCGCTTACAAAAAGGGGGAGCGTAATAAATGATTTAAATGCAATTAAATCATTTTCATTTATAGCAGCTTTAATTTGAAGAGCGGATTCTTGTGTTGATTTGGCTGTCTGGCATGCCATTAATAATAAACAGATAAGCCCCATCATCGATAGGGAAAGTAGTTGTTTAATTTTATTAAACTGTTTATGCATATTGATATCTCTTGATGTTGTATAACTAATCAACTAGTTCGTTATATTTATAGATAATATTGGTGCTTTATATAACATTTAAAAAGAATACTTTGAATTTTCACTTATGAACTTTAAAAGATAATCATGCTTAAGTATTGCCCCAATAGAGTTCCTGCCAATACAAATATAACTTGTGAATAAACTTTGAAATAACGCTGATATTAGGACTACTGATTTTCAATGGTAGACACGGGCGGTAACATCTTTTTGGGATTAAACGGTGGTCTGGCAAACCCATAGTAACCTTTACGGCTTTTAACTACTTTGAGGGGCGCGTCTGGTATCGACATTGGCGATTACGATATGAGTTTGAATAGACCCTGTTCGTTGGGATCTTCTTATAAGGAGATGACTTTTCTTACAAGTTACTTCGTTCCGCTAAAAGGAAAGATCAAGCGCTTGCGTGGGGCCTCTCCTCAGATCAGTTGCTGTCGCTGCTCTAGCCGGAATAGTTGCGCTCATTTATTCTTAATATAACTATATGTGCAATATATTGTACATGTTGGTTTTCTACGTTAAACTTGTCTATATTATGTACAACTAAATATAGAGGCCGCTATGCGTATAGTTTCTTTTACTGAAGCCCGAAATGGCCTTAAATCTGTTCTTGATGGCGTGGTTAATGATGCTGACTGCACGGTGATCACCCGCCGCGATGCTGAAGATGCGGTTGTAATGTCGATGGACTATTACAATAGCTTAATGGAAACGATTCATTTAACTCGTTCTCCTGCGAATGCAGAGCACCTCAACAAGTCCATCGCTCAATACAATGCCGGGCAAACGACTGAAAAAGGTTTACTCGAATGAGTCGAATCCTCGCTTGGACCGATGAAGCGTGGAGTGACTATGTGTATTGGCAAGGCCAAGATAAGAAAACGCTCAAACGCATTAATAAGCTAATCACTGATACTCAGCGTTCGCCCTTTGAAGGGATTGGTAAGCCTGAACCATTAAAAGAGAATCTAGCGGGTTTTTGGTCACGCAGAATCGACGATACCAACCGATTGGTTTATGCCGTTAATGATGCACACTTAACGATTATTTCTTGTCGTTATCACTACTAATTTGATTTCTCGATCGCCGTCACCAACGCCAACATCTTCTTCGGCGTAAACGGTGGTTTGATAAACCCATAATAATTACCATTCGGGTCGAGTATGGCGATGTTCGCGCTATGATCCATTAAGTAGCCCAACTCTGGGTCGACTTCACCTTTTTCATTTTGACGCTCTACCTTGGCATATACCGCATTGAGCTGGGCGGCAAAGCTGCGTAAAGACGCGGGCTTGCCGGTGAAGGACGTGAAGCTGGGGTCGAAGTAATCCATGTAGGTTTTTAATTGCTCTGGAGTATCGCGTTCGGTATCCACACTCACTAAAACCACTTGAGTCTGTGCCTGCATTTCGGGGCTTAACTTAACCCACATTTGTTGCATGACCGATAAGGTAGTTGGGCAAACGTCGGGACAAAAGGTATAGCCGAAAAATAGAAAGGACCATTTACCGATGTTGTCTGCTTTGCCCACAGTTTGGCCTTCTTCATTGATGAAAGGCACGTCGGTGATATTAATGGGTTGTGGGAATGCAAAGGCCCCTTGTTCTTGCAGCAAGGTTTGAAGGGAGGATGAATCGTTGCCGGACTCTGTTGAGGTAAGAGACTGCCAGCCCATAAATGAAGCCAAGCCTAATACCAGACTCATGATGGCCAAGAGCGGCATAAATGCTTTATTTGCGGTAGGCGAAGTTTTCTCTGGCGCCGACATAGCGATCCCCAATAAAATGAACTCTTAATGCGCCCATCATACCGAATCTGTCTCTATCATGCTGCAACTACAAAAACGTATTCTTCAACTCGCCTGGCCGATCATGCTGAGCAATATCACGGTGCCTTTATTGGGGCTGGTGGATACGGCAGTATTGGGGCATTTGAGTGAAGTGAGCTATTTGGCCGCGGTAGCGCTGGGCAGCCAGGTGGTGACGTTATTATTGTGGAGCTTTGGATTTTTGCGCATGGGCACCACGGCGTTGAGCGCCCATGCGATTGGTGAGGCGCAACGAACTCAACAGGGTACTCAGCAAATTAATAGCAGTATTCGGATTCTGCATAATGCTTTGCTACTGGCGTTATTAATTAGCCTTCCTTTGCTGATCTTTGCCCTGCTTACCATTGAACACATTATCGCGATGATGGGTGGCAGTGAGGTCATTCAGGCTTTAGCGGTGGAGTATGCCAGTATTCGACTGTATGCCACACCGGCAGTATTAGTGCAGTATGTGTTGATTGGTTGGTTTATTGGCCGTGGCGAAACCAAGGTGCCGCTATTTCTACTCATCGCCAGTAATAGCATTAACGCGCTATTAGATGTGGTGCTGGTATATGGCTATGGTCTGAATAGTGACGGTGTGGCATGGGCGACTTTGTGCGCGGACTATTTTGCCGCCAGCGCAGGCTTGTATTGGGCATGGCGAACGTTAAAGAAAGAATACCGCCCTGAGCAGATGCAATGGGGGCGGCCGAGCTGGCTGCAGCTGAAACCTTTCATCAATATTAATCATCAGCTATTTGTTCGGACCTTGTGCTTACTCAGTGTATTTATCTTCTTCACCGCCCAAGGCGCGCAGCAGGGGGATTTGGTATTAGCGGTGAATGCCATCATGCTCACCTTATTGCTATTGATCTCTAATGCCCTAGATGGCTTTGCTCATGCAGCAGAAACGCTGGTGGGGCAAAGTTTAGGGGCAAAAAATTACTCACAGCTTAATCAAAGCATCTGGCTGACGGGAACCAATGCGCTGATCATCGCTCTTATTATGGTATTAGGCTTCGCGTGGCAGGGTGACAATCTATTAGGTTTGTTAACCGATCAAGCCGATGTTTTAGCGATGGCGATTGAATTCAGCCCTTGGTTAATCTGGTTGCCGTTAATTGGCTGCAGCAGTTATTGGCTGGATGGTATTTTTATTGGTATGCAGGCCAGTGCTCAAATGCGCAATAGCATGTTATTGGCGGCCATCGTCATCTTCTTGCCTGTCTGGTTTCTGACACAGGGCTTGGGCAACCACGGATTATGGAGTGCGTTCTATGCGTTTTTATTGGCACGATCTATCTTTATGTTGCCTGCATTTTTGACAATTCTGAACAAACATCAATTATTTGCCGAAAAAAACTAGCGGACGCGTCAAACTTTACTATACTTTTTTCATAACGGTTAGAAAGTGTATCTAACTTGTTGTTTTTGTTAGCTTTTTTCTTTTACATAACAACAGGTCTTTTTATAAGAAATCCATCTAGCCGGGAACAGAATATGCCGCATTAGGCCATTGATTATTTACTGATCACCTTTTAAGGTATCAGCGACAATAAAAAGCTTACTTATTTTAAAGTAGTTGGAGATTCAAAATGATGAACACGGAAATGTTACAGCAATTGATTCAAAAATCTGTCACTCAAGAGCAAGAAACTGGGCAGCTACATCAGATTTTGCAGCAGCGCCTTGATACCGTCGAACGAATTGTCCAATTACCCGAAGTAGAAGCTTTAGAGCGTTTATACGAATTTGTTGTACGCTACATTCAGCAAGTACCACAGATGTTAGAAGACTTACATCAGGGTGCAGTAGAAGCCGGCCTATTGAATTATGTAAGTCCTATCTTAGAAGTAGTAGAAGGCTTCTTTATGGCGCCGCCGAAAGAACTGGATAAAGAATCCGGTTTAGCAGCCTTGATGGATGAAGCTTTTTTGGCGCACCGTCTGTTTGAAGAAGTAAACGATACCTACATTATGCGTGTCGGCCAGCCGATGATTCCGTTTGATATGACTATGTCGAATGTGATTGTGCATTCTCTTATTGGCGAACCGTTTGCCAATGAATTGGAGCAGGTGGTGATGGTTGCAGCGAAAGGCATTTTCGGTGAAGAAAAAGCCTACGAAGGTAACGATCAGTTCTTAGCCTTTATGGATAAGAAAGATAACGACAACCTGATTCAAATCGCTCAGCGCTGGCCTTGTATGTCGACGCAAATGGGTCTGGACGGCCACCTTCAGTTTGCTTAATAACTGATGAGCTAGTTTAAGCTTTTATCTAAGAACTCATACAGCGCTTGAATCCGAGCGCTGTTCTTTAAATCTTTGTGATACACAAACCACAAGCCTTCAATACTCAAATCCATTTCAATATCCAGCTGGGTTAGATTATCTTGTTTATTAGCATGATGAACCCCAATTGGCCCGATGGCCATGCCCTCTATTACTGCACTGTGGATATCAGGAAAGTGGTTACTTTGGTAGATGATTTGTTCTTCATCAATGTGGTCAAGTACCTGTTTTATAAACGGAATTTTTCTTTTGTCGTCACTGGGTAAAGCCCAGAGGTGTTGTGAGAACTCACTTTCATCTTTTGGTAATCCGTATTCTTGAATGTAGCTGTCGGCGGCAAAATAGAAGATATCAGGGGCGGTTAATTTCTTAACGATTAAGTCGGGTTCATTCGGTTCGGCTCCGGCGCGCAAAGAAACGTGCGCGGCGCCTGTGGCGAGAGGGATGATGTCGTCGGTGGCGATGATTTGTATACGCAGTTTGGGATAAGCCTGACGGAAGGCTTTCAGCGCTGGGTTAAGTATCGGCGAGAAGTCGCTCAAGGTGGTAATGCGCAAATTTCCGCTAATGTTCTTTTCAGCACTGGCCATGAGGTTTTCTAAGCGGCTAAAGCTTTTATGAATATCGGGTAGCTCTTTAACGACCAGCTCTCCGGCGTCGGTCAGCTGATAGCCGCGCTGGTGGCGGATGAACAGCTTGGTATCTAATGCTTCTTCTAAGCGGTTGATATGACGAAGAACGGTGGCGTGGTTCATGTTGAGCACCTTGCCCGCTTTGGTCAGGGTGCCCGATTCGGCGACTTGATAGGCAATACGGAAATCATCCCAGCTGGCTTGCGACATGGAGCTACCTTTAAAAATTCATTTGTTCATATATGCACAATAGTTTCCCTTTTTTGTCTATTTTTCAACAAGTGCTTTCAGCGTAGAGTAGTTTTATTGAATTTCTAGCGATTCTATATGTCGAAACAGGCGATCGCTTTATGAGAATGAGAATCAACATGGTAAAGAACAGTAAAACCAGTTACGGCTGGATGGCAATCGCTTTACATTGGCTCATGGCTTTTGGGATCTTTTTTCTCTTTGGCTTGGGTTTATATATGGTTGAACTGACCTACTATGATGAATGGTATCGAGGTTCACTAGAGCTGCATAAAAGCTTGGGCTTAGTGCTGTTATTTTTATGGATTGGCCGAGTGGTTTGGCGCTGGATCAATACCAGCCCTGCGATGGTCGGTACGGCCATAGAAAAAAAGGCGGCGCATGCTGTACACCTTTTTTTATATTTTTTAATGCTCGCACTGATGGTGACGGGCTATTTGATTTCGACCGCTGATGGGCGCGGTATTGTGGTTTTCGAATTATTCGAGATTCCGGCAATGTCGATCAGTTTTGAAAACCAAGAAGATATTGCCGGTGACATTCACTGGGCAATTGCTTGGAGCTTGATACTAATGGTGGCTTTGCATTCCTTGGCAGCGATTAAGCATCAGCTAATAAATAAAGACGGCACTTTAATGAAAATGATTCGCCCTAAGGCTAATCAGTAAACTCCATCAATTATCCTTAGGAGGATTTATGAAAAAACTATTATTAACCGCAGTAACCACATCAGCGATTGCGCTAGGTTCTTTGTTTTCAGTTTCAGCACAAGCGGCTGATTATAAAATTGATACTGAAGGTGCTCACGCGTTTGTTCAGTTTAAAATTCAACACCTAGGTTACAGCTGGTTATTGGGCCGCTTTAATACGTTTGAAGGTGATTTTTCTTACGATGCCGCTGCACCGGAAAAATCTGAAATCGAAATCGTAATCGAAACGGCCAGTATCGATTCAAACCACGCTGAGCGTGATAAGCACTTGAAAGGTTCAGATTTCTTAGATGTTAAGAAATACCCTAAAGCCGCTTTCAAGAGCACTGGTTTTGAAGTAAAAGACGATAATAACGCGGTTGTGACCGGTACTTTTATGCTGCACGGCGTGAAGAAAACCATCAGCTTCCCAGTACAGAAAATTGGCGAAGGTAAAGATCCATGGGGTGGTTACCGCGCAGGCTTCGAAGGTAAAACATCTTTGAAGCTAGCCGATTATGGTATTACTTATAACCTTGGGCCAGCATCGGCAAACGTAGAGATTCATCTTTATGTTGAAGGCATTCGTAAGTAAATATTATTAGTCGTTGATTAGTGATATCAGAGAGCCCAGTTTTGACTGGGCTTTTTTGTGCCTTCGGTATGGTTAATGCAAATCAATAGATAGGCTAAAAGTATTAAAATAGGTTGAAATTAATGGTCAAATTATAGACAATGCGCGCCTTAAATCGGGCGTAATGGACTATACAAACAATGGAATGCAATAAATTAGCGTTAGGATTACTGCTAATCGTTATTTTTGGCAAAGGAAATGCTGAAATTATTGCTGATGGATCAACGACTACTTCTGTATCCGTTGATAGTGCAGGCCGGGAAGTCATCGAAATTGCCCCCGCGAATTCCAGTCGAATAAGCCATAATCGATATAGCCAGTTTAATGTAGATTCAAATGGCATCATCATCAACAACCGTCTTGCTGCTGCAAGAACCATTATCAATGAAGTCACCGGAACGTCGTCATCCGAAATTAATGGAGAGATACGAGTTCAAGGGACGCGTGCGCATCTAATTATTGCCAACCCTAATGGCATTAATATCAGTGGAACGACTTTCTATAATACTGGAGCAGTAGGACTAGCAACGGGTACTGTTAGTTATATTACTCGTCCAACCCCGTTAGGAGGAACGCAAGACAATCCTGTGATCCTAACTGGCGAAGGCGCAATCGTAGTGGGTGAGGGAGGGATTGCAGGGGTAATGAATCGCCTGGATCTTATTTCTAAAAATATTGCGATCGAAGGAGAATTGAATAATGAACACGATTCTCCCTTCGCAAGTATTCAGCTGAAGGCTGGCGAATCAAGTACAGAATTCAACCCTAACTTATCAATCGCCGATCCTGGTGGTCAGTGGTATGACTCAGAAGCTATTGCTGATGCTGTGGCTAATGAATCACTTGCGATTGATATTACACGCCCGGCATCGATACTTGCTAGCAGTATTCAGATTGTCGTAACCGATCAGGGGGCGGGAGTTCGACTACTGGGTGATACTGCCGCCTCACAAAACAATTTTACTATCAGTGCTGATGGGCATATCCAAATAGAAGGTGAAGTTATTGCCGCTGGAAATATTGCGCTTAGCTCAGCGACCGTAGAGGTCAAAACGACAAGTGAAAAACAAGCAAAAATCGAATCACAGAACGCAGCCCTAACGATTAATACACTGACACATTTTAATAATTTCGGTGGGCTATTAAGCGGTGCGATTCAAGATCCTAGCAATGATCAATCCCATGCGGGAATAACGCTAAATATTGGCTCTATATTCACGCAATCTACGTTAGGTGAAAGCGAAGTTCAGCGAGGAGTCTTATTTTCACTAACGGATATTGATATTAATGCTGATGTTGTAAATAACCATGCGGGAAGAATGCTATCAAATACGGGTATGACGTTAGACGCCAGCCAATTTAATAATACCGTAATCGTAGATGATTTTAGTGGACGTGGTGAAGAGATCTCTCGTGACTTTGACGGGCGGCATTTATGGTATATGGGATTTCTAGTTCAAGAGCGAGTTCATGAAACCGTGCTTGATTATGGCGAGCCCATATCGGGACGCTATTCATCAGAATTGATCGCCAATACAGGTGATATCGATATAAATGTACAAACGCTCAACAGTATTGGTTCTGAGATCACTATAAATGACGGGGATTTAATCATTGATGCTGAAACCATTTATCATGAAGCGGCTATGGCAGGGCGCGCTAAATTAACCCTGCATTGTGAATTAGGTGGATGTGATCGAGATGGTTATTCAACAGTAGATCTTATTGGTGGCCAATGGCAAGCCAGTGGAGACATCAACTTAACGGCAACCACGAGCATTGAAAATATAGGCGGAACATTTTTAGCGATTAATGATTTGATATTAACCAGCCCAACGATAAGTACTTCATCTTTGCAAACAGTTGATGTATTAACTCGTAACCAAGGCCTGCGTAGTTTGTTTTTTCATGATGACGGGTTATGGGTGCAAACCGATCAGGGTGGAGCATTACTGGCTAATATGGGACGTCTCGTCATCGCTTCAAACAACGAACTCATTGTGGATGGGGGTGTCGTCGATGCAGGTGGTGGCATTGAGTCTAATGTCGCTATCAATATTGTTCGAGAGCCATCAACGACAGATCTGATGATCCGTAAGCATGGCGGACTGTTGAGCGATATTTTCTAATGAAAGCCTTAATCACCTTATTACTGTTATTGAACTCAGTTGTTGTTTTTTCTGCTGATCCTAATGTCGATTTCGCAGAAAAATTTCTGCAGGATGAATTAATAAAACGACAAATTGAGCTGTTACAGAAAAAACAAGTTGAAGTGAAAACGGCTGAATCTGAACAAGGAATACCTGTAGAAAGCCCCTGCTTTAATATCAAGACGATCATCTTGAAAGGGAATTCATTATTATCGAGAGATGATATAGAGCATATCGTTCAATCATATAAAGGACATTGCCTAGGTAAGAATGGCGTCAATCAGTTGATGGCTAAACTAACCGCTGTCTATATTGATTATGGTTATATAACCAGTCGAGTTTACATCCCGCCACAAGATTTAACCAAAGGAGTATTAGAGTTTATTGTCATCGAAGGAACACTTGAAAACTTCTCGATAAATAATAACTCAGCAGAAGATCGACGTAAGTTATGGTGGGCCATGTCCCCACAGCGCGGCGAACACTTAAGTATTACTGAAATTGAGCAGGGTATCGACCAGATTAACCGCGTGCCATCTGCCAATGCAAAGATGAAACTCTGGCCCGGGAAAGAAACAGGCTCAACCCACATTCAAGTATTAAACCAGACGAATGATGAATTCCGCGGGACTCTAGAATGGAATAATGAAGGGCAAGCGAGTACCGGTAAACAGAAAATTCGCTTCGGTATGGATGCTGATAACCTAATAGGCATCAATGATACGTGGGGCTTCAACTTTATTGGCAGTAAAGATACGAATGCGGTGACCTTAAACAATTCATTTCCATTCAGAGACCTAACTTTTAACCTATCTCATAGTTACTCAGAATATTTGAATATATTGCCAGGGAATACGGACTTATTTGGTCAATCAAATACCAGTACTTTAGCAACAGAGTATTTAGTCTATCGAAATGGCAAAAGAAAAATTCAATGGACAAACAGCTTAACCGTCAGGCGTTCAGAAAGGCATTTGTTAGGGGTCACACTCACACCTCAAAAATTGGTGCCCTTAAGGACAGCACTTAGTATGTCTGAAAATTTAGCGTGGGGTTTTTATTCACTCGAAGCCGGGATAGTGCAAGGGACAAAGTTATTTGGTGCCAGTAAGGATCCTTCAAATATTCAAAAAGAAGCGCCGAAAGCTCAATTTAATAAGCTCGATGGACGATTTACCTTAATGGTGCCTACGGCCAAGTTCAGTTACCAGTCGACATTGGCTTTTCAGCTAACAGAAGACTTGTTATACAGCTCCGAGCAGATTCATATTGGTGATAAAACTACCGTTCGTGGCTTCGAGACAACGGCGGCCTCAGGAGAAAAAGGTTTTTACTGGCGTAATGATTTTAATATAAGCACGCCAAGCTTGATGTCAGAATTTGACCTTATTAAAAAAACACCATGGCTACGTTATGCCAGTCTATTTACCTTTGTCGATTTTGGCTGGGTAGAACCGAAATTAGAAAAAAGAGCCAAGCGTGCAGCAGGTAGTGGGCTGGGTTTAAGAATTAATTATAAAGATGTCTCCGCAAGCATCACCTGGTCGAAGTCAGTCGAAGCGCCAGTTAAACAAAATTCAAATGAAGCCGTATATGCGTCGCTTCAGCTAAAAGTGTTTTAGTAGGTAATCATCATGGATCGATTTAGAAAATCATTATCAGAAAGTTTATTAACGCGTTTAGTCAGCTATCTATTAGTCATACAGCTCATATTTCCCCCTTTATGGGTGAATAATGTCTATGCGGCGTTGGTTACCGATCCACATGCCAGTGTGAGCTTCCAGCCCCAGATAGATACAACCTCGGGTATTCCAATTATTGATATTGTTGCCCCCAATAATATCGGGCTTTCGCATAACAAATATCAAGATTTTGATGTTGATCACAATGGACTTATTTTTAACAACTCACTGGTCAGTGGCAATTCTCGTTTAGCGGGTCAAATTGTTGCCAACCCATTATTTGGTGGTCGTACCGCCAGCATTATTTTAAATGAAGTGACCGGTGCTTCAGATTCTGAACTTAAAGGGCTAATGGAAGTTTTTGGTGATAAGGCAAATGTCATTATCGCTAACCCAAATGGCATAACGTGTAATGGTTGTGGTTTTATTAATACCCAGCGAGCAACGTTAACCACTGGTGTGCCAGAATTTTCTACCGGCAGATTTAGATTGGATGTGGATGGTGGCTTAATTCGTTTCGAAGATGAAGGTTATAGCTATCGGTCATTTGTTGATGAAGTCGATGTGCTATCTCAATATATCGATATCAATGGTGACATCTCTACAAAGAACCGCATAAGCCTAGTGGCAGGTCGTTTTATTTTTGATTACTCCAAGAGTATTGCTGGTGGAAAACTGGCTGAATGGGTTGAGACAAAAGAAAGTAATGATCAGCCGCAAGACCCTGCCAGAACACTCGCCATTGATGGCACTATCTTTGGTGCGATGCAATCAGGCCAGATTGATATTATGGGCACGGAGCAAGGATTAGGCGTAAAGGCAGATGGATATTTATTTGCCCAAGCAGATGACCTCTTCATTCAGTCAGCCGGTGGGCTTTCAATTAATAATGCCGATGCGGTGCGGGAAATTAAACTGTCTGCGCAAGATGATATCGTAATTGGTGCTGACCTGATTGCCAATCTAGCAATTAAGACGAATGCTGATTCACTGACCATGGATGCTGAAGCGAATCTAATTGCCAGTGAAGTACAATTGACTGCAGAAGACAGCCTAAACTTAAGGGGTGATATTAAAGCCTTTGATATCACGCTAGACAGTAAAGCCTTAACCAGTGATGCCGATTTATTAGCAATCAATACCCTTAACATCACTACCACAGAAAAAGCGCAATTTAATGATTCAGCCATTGCGTCAAATAACGCAGTCATTACGTCTGCGGAAGCCGAATTTAATAACGCAGAATTAAAAGGAACCGCATTAGAGCTAACGGCTGATAAAACGACCCTATTACAATCGACCGTCGAAAGTACTGAACTTGCCCTTAATATAGGCGAAGTAATATCTGAAGGTATTGAGATAGTCGCAGATACTGCTGTTATCCAATATAGCAATTGGCAAGATCAAAATAGTGACTGGCATATAGGATCACTAGAACTCAATGGCAATCAACTGAATAGCCAAGGAGGCAGCTGGTTATTTAATAATGGTGAACTCAATGTTGGTGATTTAAATTTAGACAATAGCCGTATATTTTCATATCAAGGTATTATCAGCGCAAACAATCTAAATACCAGTAATAGCCAAATCTATTCAGAAAAATTAGCGCTTACGATTAAAGAAACCTTATCGAGTACGGGTGATGTTTGGAGAATACTTCCTTTTAGCGCAGAAACGACAATCACTGATGTCGGCGCATTTGATATAACGGCTAACCAAGCAGATTTCACTAATGGCGTAATTCAGGCCAATGTTTACCAGCTTAACGGTGATACTGCTCAATTCGATAATACGGGTATCGCTACCAATACGATCGATATGAATGCGCGTGAACTAACCACGGATACAAATACTCTTTGGCTTGCAAACGATAACGTAAATATCATCGCATCATCGTCAGCCAAGATGGATCATACATTAAAAACTTCAGACTTAATGTTGACCACCGCGAATGCCGATATATCAGGACACTGGCTTATTGCCGATAATGCCGTGATTGAATCGACAGCGGCATTGAATATTCAGGATTTAGAACTGACCGCAAATACCTTCAACGCGATTTTTGACCAAGGTAAATGGGATAACCTACTCGTTAAAACAAATACCAGTGATATTACGGCGAATAATACGTTAGACATCAGCAAAGGAACAATAGAAAGCACTCAGTTATCATTGGCATCAAACCAACTTTCGCTTGACGAAAATACTTGGATTGGGGCCAATACCTCTCATATTAATGCGGATCAAATCAACAATGCTGGCGTCTTATTAGCTTCAAATGAATTACAAATAGAAAGCCGCGACCTTCACAATCTGGGTAATATAGCATCCTTCGAACAGCTTAATATTAGCAGCAGTGAATCACTGAATAACCAGGGATCGATCATTGCGAATCAACTTGTTATTGACTCTGCGAGTACCATAAATAATAAAAGTATAAGCAGTGAAACATTAACGCTGAGTTATCAGAGTTTTGAAAATACTGATAATGCTAGCCTAGTCAGTAATGACGTGAGATATGAAGCAAAAACGAATACGGCTAGCTTTACCAATTATGGTGTACAAATCGCAAGCGACTCAATGCAGTGGCTATCTAATGAAGCATCCAGTGGGCGCTATACTAATGCCGGTTTATTAACTGGCAGCGATATACAGTTTTCGGGTTTAAACCAGGTAACCAATGGCGTATTAATCGACGGCACTATTCAAGGCAGCATACAAGCGTTGGCTGCTAGTGGAGAAGAGGAAGCACAGGGCCGCTTATCGATTGGGGCTGAAGCCTTTACCCAACTGGGAACTATCGAGGCGGATGAACTGAGCATTACCCGTGATAACTTTCATAACGAAGGTAACATTTATACCAGTGACCTAACCGCCAATATTAATAATGAATTTAAGAATAGCGGTATTCTAGCAGCAGATAGTCTCAGCTTAATGGCGAGTGGTTTAAGCAATTCGCAAGGGTCTACGATTAGTACGGTTGAGCTTAATATCGAAGGGGCAAATGTTGATAATTCGGGAACGTTAATCGCAACGAATATTGAATTCACGGGAGACGAAACAGCAAACTCATATTTCACCAATAAAGAAAGTGGATTGTTAATTCAAAACGCTATTCATAGCGATAGTGTTGACGCTGCGGTACTGGGTGAAGTATCCATTTCTGGATTTAATACTTTCACTAACAGTGGCTTAATTGAAACGGATGGTTTGTTATCAATTGACAATATTCGTTCTTTTAATAATTATTCAGAGGATCTCGTTAATCTTGATAGTACAACGCGCATAGTGAGTGAATCTGGCATTAAGCTTTCGAATATCGATGCATTTAATAACAGCGCTATTCTAGTCGCTGATGCCATCTCGGTACAAAGTAATAGTTTCAACAACTCAGGAATTGTTGGTGCTGGTGAAGCTGTGATTGAGGTGGCCGAAGGTAGCTTAATGAACAGTGGCAGAATGTATCAGTCAGATTTAAGCGCTAATGACAATGTCCGCAATCAGATAAATACTGCAGAAAATGAATTCAATATTGAAGCTAATGGATTCATCAATAGTGAAACATCTTCCATTGAACTTGCAAAAGGCCGTATCGATTTAAAAGCAGGGGATTTAATCAATAAAGGCTTAATCCGTGAGCTAGAGAAAGACGTGGTCACGGGTGGGTTGTCGATAGCCAACGTTAAAAACATAGAGAACCACAATGACCTGTCGCTATCAACAGACTTAGTGATCGTAGAGTCAGGCTCTATTTCAAACTTAGGTGAAAGTAGTTACATCAAAGCCAATTCAATTATTGGTAGCGACCTTAGGAGTATTAATAACGAAGGTGCATTACTCGCTAATACGAGGATTGATGTTGAAAGTGAAAATATTATCAACGCCAATGGCGCCAATATTTATGCTGAACAAATCACTTTTAATTCAACGACATTCATCAACAACTCAAACATCGGTAGTGAGCTTGAACTAGAGATTTATTCAACGACGTTAATCAATAACGCTTTAGCGGAAATATACAGCACGGATGGTCGTATTCGCTTATCGGGCCATGATGGCATAACGAATAAAGGCAACGTTTTAGCGAATACCGATCTCGCAATTGAAGCGGACTTGCTTATAAACGAGGGAGTTCTGAATGCTCAAAACAACATTGCTATTAATCAAAGCTCAACCGGAGCTATTGAAAATGACGGATATGTATTCGCAGAGACGGTTAGCATTGGTAATGAGAGTCACCGACAATTAAAAGTAAGTAACACGGCGAGCAATTCTGAAGGCCCTGATGGAGAGATTATTCTAGCAGGCATTCAAAGTGGAGAGGGTGGCTTAGACATTATCACTCAAGAACTGGCTAACCAAGGTCAGATATCCAGTGATAACAATCTGTTAATTAATTCAACAGGCTCGATGACAGGCAATAATGCTCTTACTGGATCGCTAGAAGCTAAAGGTCGCTTAACCTTATCTGCCTCGGGGCTTGAGGTTGCCAACAGTGCAAAAATTGTAGCGCTGGGAGATGAGAATTCAATAACGATCATCAATGATTTTAACAACGCTGGACTGGTCTCATTAAACAATAACTCTAGTATCAATAGCGGGAATTTGAATAATAGTGCGACCTTATCTGGCAATACACTGGGCATCAACGTCGTAGGTGATTTATCTAATAGCGCGGTTACGAGCCAAGTTTATGCTGATCATCTTAGTATTGTAACCAATAATCTAAATAATCAGGGCTTGATTCAGGCCAATACTGCGTTGGAAATATCAGCGGCCAATGATGCGGTTAATACACATGAAATTTTAGCTTTGGAAACGTTGGTCATTAATGGTGGTGAAAATAACGCGGCCAGCTCATTGTCAAACTCAGGCACAATCTCTAGTAAAGCCATAAATGTAGCGGCGGCTTCTCTTAACAATAATGCTGATGCTACCATCACTGCAGAAACCGCAGAAATAACCGCCACAACGATCAGCAATGCCGGAACTCTTTACCAATTAGAAAGTGATACTGCGAATGCAGCGTTTAATATAACCGCTGAGAAATTTACTAATGCTGAGTCTAATGCCATTGTTGACGTGAGCAATGGTTTGTTCAACCTCAATACCCTCATCAACCAAGGGTTGATTCGTGAGCGACAAGACAGTGCTTTAGACCCTGAATCTGATAGCGACCAGCTACGTTTAACCAATGTTGAAACGCTGAATAATAGCGGTGAATTAATTCTATATAGTGACCTAACGCTAACCGGTACCCGGTTAAATAATAACGGTAATAATGCGTATATTCGCGCTAATTCATTAACCGCACAGAAGCTTACTGATTTTAGCAATAGTGGCAAAATAGCTACGCAGAATGTCTTATCCTTAAACAGTGAAAATGCCCTGGCCAACCAAGGGGAACTGGTTGCCAACCAGTTCATCGCTAATATAGCGCAAGATTTTACCAACCAAGGTTTAGTGCAAGCGACGACGCAATTAGAGATTAGCGCCCAAAATATTAGTAATGAAGCTGGGGCAGAAATATCAAAAATAGGCACGGATACAAATTTAGAATTAAGCGCAATTGGCCGTATTAATAACGCCGGTAATATCGCTAGTAAAAGCGGCTTGAATGTAAATGCGGATGATATTCTCAATAGCCAAAATATCAGTTCTAGCAAAACGACTACGCTACTCGCCAATAGCTTAAATAATACCGGACTTATCTACGGTCATGATTTAAATATTGGCAGTAATGAGAAGTTTATTACCCAGACCCGTGATGAAATCCGCCCTGAAGCAGATATTGATACAGAAGCTGATGCTGGCGGATTAGTTGCAGCCAATACGTTAAATCTATATACCAATGGGCTAATGAACGATGTGTATCGCGCGTCGATTATTAATATAACCAGTAATGCTGATTTAATCTTAGCGGGTGATATAACCGCCGAAAAGCAGACACGTGTTATTGCTGAAAATTTAACGTTGAATAAAACCGCAAGTATCTATACCGGTGATGGTGAAGATACGAGCACTTTTTCAATTACTCAAACATTAAAAAATGAAGGTGATATCTCCTCCAAATCAACATTATTAATCAATGCCACAGATATAAATAATATTGGTGAAATAAAAACCAGTAAGGAAATGGCGATCAATGCCAATACGATAAATACTGCGGTTGATTCTTTAATCTCCGCTGCAGATACATTACACATATCAGGTTCTGGTACGGGTAATAATGATCAAGCAATAAGCTTGATCACAAACGGCGACATCGTTTCTGATAAATCCTTATCATTACAGTCTGAGTTAATAACCAATAATGGCAATATACAAGCAACAGGTAATTTAGATATTGCGGCACAAACATTAAGCAATACGAATAAAATTCAAAGTAATCAACAGCTTATTATCGTAGCAAATAACGTTACTAACGGCATATCGGCGCAGTTATCCAGTATTGAAAGCCTAACCATTAATGGCCCAGAGAATGGCATAGATAATCGTACTGCAGACACCTTAATAAATTCAGGGACTATTTCCAGTGCAACACTAAGCCTAGCGGCAACCACACTAAGTAATAATGCCGATGCAATCATTGCTGCAGAAACGGCTGATCTAACCGCCACCACGGTTAGCAATGCTGGTAGCCTGTATCAGTTAGACAGTGATACGGAAAATAGCGCTTTTAATATCACAGCTCACACATTAGACAATAACAACGCAAACGCGACGATTGATATTAAGAATGGCCTAGTTAACCTCAATACCCTAATCAACCAAGGGTTTATTCGTGAGCGTCAAGAAAATGCAGCAGACAGTGATCAATTATTATTAACAAATATTAAAACGCTGAATAATAGCGGTGAATTAATCCTCTATAGCGATCTGGCATTAACAGATGCAAGTCTGACGAATACCGGTGAGGGTGCGTACATTCGCGCGAACTCATTAACAGCCAATAACCTCACTGAGTTTAGTAATAGCGGAAAGATTGCAGCGCAGAATCTATTAAGCATCAGCAGTGAAGAAACCCTAAACAACCAAGGAGAGCTGGTTGCCAATCAGTTCACCGCCGTTACGCAGCAAGACTTTATTAATCAAGGTTTAATACAGGCGAATTCACAATTAGAGATAAACGCCAATAACATTAGTAATGGCTCCAGCGCAGAAATTTCAAAAATAGGCGCGAATACAAACTTACTATTAGACGCAACTCTCCGTCTTGTTAATACGGGCAATATTGCCAGTAAAAGCGGCTTGAATATAAACACCGATGAAACGGTTAATAGTAATAACATTAGTTCTAGTAAGACGACAACGTTATCCACCAATAAACTAAATAATAGCGGACTAATTTACGGGGATTATCTTAATGTTGGTAGCAATGGCCAGCATGTCGAAGAAACTAGGCAAGGGATACGGGCAAACGCTTCAGCGAGTACGGGAGGCTTAGTCGCAGCCCAAACGTTAACCCTCTATACCCAAGGCTTGATGAAAGATGTTTATAGCGCCAATAGGATTTCTTTGTTAAGTAATGGCACTTTAGATCTTTATGGTCAAATGAAAGCAAACCAGGAATTAGATATTACCGCTCGTGATCTGGTACTTCGATCCTCAGGAAAGATCAATGTAAATTTAAGTACTTCAGAAAGTAAGTGGGATATTGCTAGGAATACTATTAATTATGGACAAATGTCTGTTGGATCGAACTTAACATTAAATACTGGTTCGTTGAAAAACTTCAAGGATCTAAATGTTGCAAGAGACCTTACTATCTCTACAAACTCATTTGATAATGCAGTAGACGCCAATATTATTTCAATGAGTCAGTTGAGTCTGAAGTCATCCGATAATGGCTATCTGGATTCTGCCTCTAATGCAGGCGTTATTAATTCAAATGGCTTGTTAATCAAGGCAAATAGTTTTGAAAATAAAGGCAGTGCTATTATTGCCTCTTCAGAAGCAGAGATAGATGTATTAGGTACATTGAATAATGAAGGAGGCATTTATCAAACAACAAGATACGTATCCTCTCAAAATAACGTATTTAATATCTCAGCCTCAGTTATAAACAATGAAAATATATCAAACCCAGTAACAGCCAATATACAAATTGGAAAGGGTGCGATCAACGCAGAAAATCTTACCAATAGCGGACAAATACTGGAACTTGAAACGAAGAGACATGGCAGTGATACCTTATCCATTACAGGTCTAAAATCGCTGGATAACTCTGGTAGTATCATCGTTAATAGTAACTTGGCATTAGAAAATGCGAGTCTAATTAACAAGGCTGGTGCTGGTGATGGGAGAGATACTGCATATCTTCAGGCGGCATCAATAACGGCGCATGAATTAACACATTTTGATAATGAAGGATTATTGATCGCTAATGGCGAAATGTCGTTATCAAGTCAGGAGTCGTTACAGAATGACGGTGAGCTTGTTGCTAATACTTTGACAATCGACATTGCAGATACTTTTACCAACCTAGACAAAATCATCTCTCAGGGCGGCATCTTGTCAATTTATGCTGAGAGTATTATTAATACTTCCGACTCTTCAATAATAGCGAAGGGATCCAGCCTTAACTTATCAACAAAAGAATACTCCAATAGTGCTAGTAAAATAGAGAATGAAGGCATAATTGCCAGCGCTAGAACCCTCGAAATCGATACAAAATTTCTAGATAATAAAGATACCATTACCGCCAGTGGTAATGGCGTATTAAATATAGAGCGGTTAAATAACCAAAATCTAATCTTTGCTAATAACCTAATAATTGGGTCTGCTGGTAAGGAAGTGAGTCAAGAACGTGATGGAATTCAGATATTTGATCCTACAAAACAAGTCGGTTTAGTTGCAGCGAATTCATTAACTCTCTATAGCAGTGACTCAATGAAGGATGTCTACCAAGCGGATTATATTAATATTATTAGTGATAACTCTGTCGAATTAGAAGGTACGATTAATGCGGGTAAGCAAGCCAATATCAATGCTAAAGACTTAACGCTTAATCAAGCTTCATTGGTAAAAATATCTGGAAATCCAGCATCTGCTTCAAGTGTTTGGAACTTATCAGGTGCATTTGAGAATAATGGCAATATTGACTCTACATCGGGGTTAAGTGTTACCTCCAACAGTTTTACTAATAATACTGATATTAATATAGGAGGCGATTTCTATATTAACAGTAATTCTATAATTAACAGCGCTAATGAAGACGGTACCGTTGCCAAACTATCGAGTGAAGGCTTGCTGAACATCTCTGGTGTAAACGGATCGAACAACGATAGAGCAACTACTTTTGTCAATGAAGGTGAGATTGTTGCTGATGCAGGATTTAATTTATATTCTGATTCTATTGTTAATAAAAATAATATTAAAGCAACGGGAGATAGTGACTGGAGATTTTCTAGCTTAGAAAATATTACAGATTCCGCTGATAAACCTAGCAGAATATCCGTTGATGGCCATTGGACTTTAGGAACCGCTTCAGAGCGAGTGGGTAGCGTCGATAACGACGGAAAGCTATATGGTAAGAGTATTAGTTTATACAGTAATAATGACGTGAACAATAAGATAGGATCACAACTTGTTGCTTATGACGGTAACTTATTGGTAGATACTCTTGGAGATATTACTAATGATGGTGCTGTTTATTCTAAAAATAATTTCACATTAAATTCAGCCCTTCAAATAAATAATAATGGAACCATTGAAGCTTTAGAAGGTACCGCGCCAACGAGTTTAATATCAGCAATGGTAGTTAATAATGGCAATGGAGTGGATAAGACTGGAACGATAAAAATTGCAAGTGACTTAACCCTAAGCACTAATATTTTCAATAACAAAAGTTATGAGTTTGGTGAAAATAAGACGTATGAAGATGTACTTTCATATCGCTGGAAAGATGGCAAAGCTTGCGTAGGGTGTGAGGGGAAGACAAACTTTGATGTATACGTGCAGTATCAAGAAGGGACTTATAAAAGCAGGAGTGGAAGCCGTTTAGAAGTTGGTGGTTCTTTAACTGCTGATAAAGGGGAGTGGTATAATTCTTCTTCGACCATTATTGCGAACCACATAGATTTCAGTGATTTGTCAAAAATAGACAATACGGTTTCTGGTATTGAAGTCACTCAAGTCGAGTTGAAGTGGCATACGAGTTTGAAGAAAAAAAGCAACAAGAGAAAGAAAAGAGACTTCTTAGATGCATATTATGGGAAAGAAAGTCAGATCGAGGATGAGCTTTATAAATCAGGAGATGCTTATTATTGGAAAGAATTAAAAATGGATACTACGACAGGGTATGTGTCTTCCCCCAAATCTATTAATGCAACACTCTTATCAATTGAAGGGAATAAATCTTTAATAGAAGCTAATACAATGCTCGTTGGGGCACACACTCATGTCCTGAATGAAGGAATAATAAAAGTAGGTGAAATTAAAACAAAAGATCTAGAAGACCTCTCCCAAGCGAACCAAGTTGATACAACTGCTATAAACAACACCGATACCGGCATAGCCAGCGGGACATCTGCGAGTGATAACCAGTCCATTGCAGAACAAAATGAAGCTGCTAAAAATGTTGTTTTAGACACTAACCAAAACATCACTGACAAAACCAATACTAAAAACAATACCGGCGCTACATCAGGCAAAGACCGCTACATTAAACACAGCAGGCCAACAGGTGAGTTATTATCTTCTGAAGCAATCGCTGATTACACATCAACAATCAAAGACCTAACCTCTGCCAGAAATAATGTTGGGGCGACTCAAGGTAGTGATGCCATTGTTAATGCCGAGGCAGAAACAATACGAAAAGAGCAAGAAGATCAAAACATTGCTACAGGTTCGGCCACCAATACCGAAGACCTTGATGAAACCAGTGACCATGTAAAAGGCAGCTTCATCAACGGCGCTGATGGCTTAGTTATACAAGTCGCCAATCGCCAGCCTACGGCCAGCATTTCTTTATTATCTTTCATTATTCCAGGTCTATCGTTTGACGCACTCAGTGCTGCCTCTGTTGCGGGTGATAAAACAGCAGAAGAAATTGCTGCCCAAGCCGCCTTACAAGCTCAGCTAGATTTATTAGAAAGTGATAAAGACAAAAACAGCGATACCATTAAGGGCCAATCCAATAGCTATGATGCCCAAGCCCCTAGCCTTTTTGATTTAGACGAAGATATTCTGCAGCGCATCATTGCCGATACCGAATATGAACTCTCACCTGAGTACATTTTTGATAAAGTCGATCCAGACAAAATATTAGATACCGAACCCAAGTTCTTCTTAGATCCTTACCAAGAAGCACAAGCCGTAACCCAAGCTGCATTACAGCAAACGGGCACCGCATTTTTCTCACCTGACTGGAATACTTCAGCAGAGCAACGCCAAGGCCTATACGACAATACCCTCGTATACCTAGATCACCAGCAAGACGTTACCCTAGGCCAAGCCTTAACGCCGATGCAAGTTAAGCAACTTGAAAAACCGATGATCTGGTACGTATCTATGAACATTGGTGGCCAAAGTCAATTGGTGCCAACGGTCTATTTACCCGAAGCAACACTCGCACAAATCACCACGCCATCAGCCGGCACAATCATCGCCGATAGCATGGATATTAACGTAGGCGACTTTAAAAATACCGGTGATATACAAGTCGCTAACTCAGCCCGAATTCAAGCCGACGTGCTTACCAACCAGCGTAATGTCATGACCTTTGGTGACGATGTTAACTTTGGTGCCATCGCGGGTAGCGGCGGTAATATCAGCGCGGGTAATCTGGCCCTCATCAGCGCCACTGATATTCATAATAACGGCGGAAGTTTAACCGGCACGGAATCACTAGTACTGGATGCCCAAAATGATATCAATCTAAATGCTTTAGAGTTATCCAGCAGAACACAAAATGGTAGTAGCATCAGCGAATCCACGAATCACATATTAAGCCAAATTAATGCGGGGAATCTCAGCTTTAGTGCCGGTGGCGACTTGAACTCTCAAGCGGCGCAAATACAAGCCACAGGCAATGCCGCGATCGATGTGGGTGGCGACATTAATTTAGATGGCGTAGAAAATCGCACCTACAGCCAAGTAACCAGCACGAAAAAGAGCACCTTCTCAAAATCTAAAAAGACCGTTGAAAATGAAAGTATCGACTTTGTCGGTTCGCTCATCGATGTTGAAGGCGATCTAGCCATGACATCGGGTGGTGATGTAAACCTCACCGGTTCACAAGCCAATGCCGCCGGTAATGTCAGCGTTGATGCAACGGGCGATATCAATATCGTATCAGCCATTGATAGCACCATGACCAGTACAAAAAAATCGGGCAGTAATATCGCCAGTGCTAGCACACATGATTATGGCAGCTACACAGAAACCGCCGAAGTCGCGGGTATCAGTGGAAATAATGTTGAGCTTAACAGTAGCGGCAGCATCACCTTGGCAGGGGCCGAGCTTAATGCCGAAGAAACTCTCACCATTGGTGATAGCGACATTCAAAGAGATGAAGCGGGTAACCCTATACTGGATGAAAATGGCCATTATATTGCCGTCGATGGCACCAAGGTTCAAGGACTTAACATCACCACCCTTGAGCTAAAAGAAGAAACTTGGAACGACAAAACCTCTGGCCTCAAAGGCCCGCTAAAAGACCTCGTTAAATCAGCCGTTATGGTCGTAGGTAGTACTAAAGGTTTAATCACTGGGGATGATAGTGCTGAGATTCAAACGGGGGAAGGTTCATCAACGCGTACGAATACAACCACCCAGCAAGGCTCCACAGTCGATGCCAAAAACTTAGAACTCTACGTCGATGGCGATACCAACATCATTGGCTCAGATGTGACAGTAACCGAAAACGCCGTGATTCAAACCGCCAGTTTAACCTTAGATGCGGCCAAAGAAACCTCAACCACAGAAGAATCCAGCTATACCGAATCGGCCAGTAACGTAGAAAGTAATCTAGAAGAAGATGAATTCGTCGTCGGCGGACTGGAAACCAATAAAACCACCAGTACCACCACAACGCATGAAACAAGCTGGAACGATAGCTCATTAACGATCGGTAATAACCTCACGGTTAATGCTACCGATGACGTTAACCTCATCGCCTCTGCTGTGGATGTTACCGGTGAAGCAGATATCAGCGCCGAAAACATCAACATCGGTGGGCGCGAAGCCACCACCGAAACCACCACCCATACCAAGGTTGAAACCGAGACCCTCGCCATCGGGGTAAAGAATGCCTACGCCGATACCGCGTTTGCCATTAAGGCGGTTGCCGATGCCGCCGCGGCCCTTGAAGACGCGAAAGAAGATCTGGATGATGCCAAACGTAATGTTCGTAACGGCACTCTAGCGGCCAGCGCACTCGATGATTATAAAGCCAACCTAGCGGCGGCCACGGCCCAGCTTACCCAAGCAGGTATTGCCGCAGTCGCCGCAGGGGCCACTGCAGCGGCGACTACCGGCACGGGCGGTTTTTATGTGTCTGGCAGCGCCGAGAAATCGGTTACCGAAACCACCACCACTAATACCAGCAGCACCTTCAATGGCTCAAGTATCAATTTAGGCAGTGGCAAACTAAACGC
>CAJVZR010000045.1 GCA_913019965.1 uncultured Oleispira sp. | reverse complement strand
ATTACTGTAGGCAGCGGTGAAGCCGGTGCGACCACTCAGAAACTACGCCAAGCATTGAATGACATTCAATGGGGTAAAGCGGAAGATAAGTTTGGTTGGTTGCAGAAAGTTTAGTTTTAACTTTATCAAACGCTGTTTCAAAAAAGGAGAAACTTCATTGTTTCTCCTTTTTTTATGCCTGCGATATCAAATCCATAGGTACCCAAAAGTGCCTACTGTTCAACTCCATTTATTCACAATAAGATAGTTCTACTACTCCTACTGCAAAAGTTTCCAACTATGCTTAATCTCGATTTCAGCCGCCCCATTTTCATCGATAGCAATCTAGAAGATTGGCAAGCTAGCCCAATGGCAGGGGTTTGGCGTAAACGCTTAGCTCGTGAAGACGCTGAATGCGGCCACGCTACCAGCATTGTAAAATATGAGGCCGGAGCCTGTTTCAAATCCCATCCTCACCCACTCGGTGAAGAGATTTTTGTTTTAGATGGGGTATTTTCTGATGAAAGCGGAGACTATCCAGCCGGCAGTTATATTCGTAATCCCGAAGGTTTTGAACATGCACCCTTTAGTAAAGAAGGCTGTACCTTGTTTGTGAAGTTGCATCAGTTTCAAGCAACCGACTCGACTCAAGTTCGCATCGATACTAACAATGCCGAATGGCTGCCAGGCATTGGCGGATTAAAAGTGATGCCGCTGCATCAATTCAATAACGATCAAATGAATGAATCCACTGCCCTAGTTTTCTGGCCTGCCGGAGAACACTTTCAGCCCCATACGCATTTTGGCGGTGAAGAAATTTTGGTGATTAGTGGTGAGTTTATCGATGAACACGGGCGCTACCCTGCGGGTAGTTGGATTCGCAGCCCGCACTTAAGCAAGCATAATCCCTATGTTGAGCAAGATACCCTAATTTTAGTAAAAGTAGGGCATCTGCCAAGTTAGAACGGGTTAAGCCGCTTGTTCTACTGGAGCGGCTTTAGACATCATTAATAAGCCTGCGGCCAGTACTGCGGATACGATTGAGCCGATCAATACCCCAAGTTTCACTTGAGTTAGGTATTCTGCGGGTAAGCCTTCAAAGGCTAACGTACCGATGAATAAACTCATAGTGAAACCAATACCACATAAGATGGATACTGCGTAAAACTGCAACCAACTAGAGCCTTGTGGCAACTTAGCTAAACCTAGCTTAATCACAATGGCACAGATGGCAAAAATACCAATCTGTTTACCGACGACAAGACCAAGAGCAATACCCAATGTCACCGAGTTCGTTAGAGCATCCATACTGACACCTTCTAAATTTACCCCAGCGTTTGCGAAGGCGAATAAAGGCAGAATCAAAAAAGCGACCCAAGGATGTAGGGTATGTTCTAAATGCGGCAGCATCGGATGACCATCTTCATTCTTTAGCGAGAGCGGAATAAAGAGAGCAATCACAAAGCCCGCTAGCGTCGCATGTACCCCTGACTTAAGTACGGCGGTCCAAATGACCACACCCACCAGCAAATAAGCGGCTTGGCGGCGTACTTTTAAGTAGTTCAATATTCCTAGTACAACAACACCGCAGGCGGCGACCGCTAGAGAGGCAATGGATAGCTCGCTCGAATAGAAGAGTGCGATGATGATAATAGCGCCTAGATCATCAAAGATGGCCACCGATAATAAGAAAAGTTTCAACGAAACAGGAACACGCGTCTTAAAGAGCGAGAATACCCCTAAAGCAAAGGCAATATCCGTTGCTGACGGAATGGCCCAGCCGCGTATGGCAATTTCATTACCATAGTTCAACCACGCATAAATCAAAGCAGGAGCGGCAATACCTGCAACAGCAGCAACCGCTGGCAATACTACCTGCGAGGGCTCAGATAAGTGCCCAATCATCACTTCACGTTTAATTTCTAAGCCGACAAGAAAAAAGAAGATCGCCATCAGGCCATCGTTAATCCAGAGTACGAGGGGTTTTTCAAGATTCAGTTCAGCAATACGCACCTGAACAGGCACGTTTAAAAAGCCCTCGTACAAGTGGCTAAAAGAGGAATTAGCTAACATAATCGCAATGATTGCGACGATGACTAATAAGATCCCGCCGGTTGATTCGTCTTTCAATAGTTTCTCGATTAAACTTTCTGGCACAGATTCCGAATTGTGCGAGGTCATATAACGTCCTTAGCAAAATAAATATTTATTGGATTTTGTAATCTTAGCTTAAAACTAGGGGTATTTTCCCCGTAATTGCACATCTTTACCCTATTGATCGTAATCTAGACAGCTAAAATTCAGCCTTCTAAAAGCAGTAAATTCATTAGATAAACCCCCTTTCAAGTTGTAACTCCTTTAGAGCCTAACTAAGCTTTTATGACCTTTCATATCAAATTGTTGATTATGGAGTTAATACTCAATGCGCAAAAGCAGCATCCTTGGTCGCCGTTTATTACTATATATAATCATTTTTAGCTTTTTTATAACTTTAATAACCTCTGCTTTTATTATTTATTCTGACTATAAAGCTGAAATTAAACAGATCGATTCATCAATCTCCCGGATTGAAGCGGTGTATTTGCCTACCCTGTCTTTTAGCTTGTGGAACTATGATTACAATCAGCTATTACTTCAACTCACCGGTATCAGTAATTTTCCTGGAGTCGTTGCTTGCCAGGTTATCGATGAAAAAGGCAATCAACTGGAATCCGTTGGTGTAATCAAAGATCATAAAATAATTGAACAGTTTCATTTTCCTTTAACCTATATCGATCAAGGAGAAAATCAAAAACTGGGAAAGCTGGTCATCGCGATCACTAAAGAAGAGATTTACAAGAATTTGATTAGTAAGATTATTGTGATTATCGGTTCGCAGTTCTTTAAAACCATCACGGTTTCGTTATTTATCCTCTCTCTCGTTTATCACATGATTACTCGCCATCTCAATAAGATGTCTAACTGGGCGAGAAACTTTGATATCGAAGGCTTCGACAATAATTTATTGCTTGATCGATCACCGTTAAATTATGACGAAATAACCATCGTCACCAATGCGATTAATCAATTAAGAAACCGAGTTCATCAATACCATACCGAAGCGAATAGCAGCCAAGCAGCTCTGAAAACGTTAAACGACGAATTAGAATCTAGGGTGCAAGATAGAACCCAAGATTTGAACAGTATGATTTCACGCTTAAATGAAACCATTGATGAATTGCAAACGACGCAAGATAAATTGATAAATGCCGAGAAGCATGCAGCACTAGGTCAGCTTGTCGCTGGCGTCGCCCATGAGATTAATACGCCTTTAGGGCTATGTGTGACGACTCAATCTTTTATACAAGACAATATTTCAAATATGGAGCAAAAGATTATAACGGGAGATCTAAACCAATCGGATTTAATAGAGTGCTACCAGACACTTAACGAGGGCTTAAACTTATTAAAAGAAAATTTAGGAAAAGCTTCTCATTTGGTTGATAGTTTTAAGCAGGTCGCCGTTGATACCCATGCTGAAGCGATAGAAGCCGTTAATATCTATGCCCAAATTGAAGTCGCACAAGCGCAGCTCCATACGGAGTTAATGGCTGGTAACTATCAAGTTAAGGTTGATTGTGAGCCTACCCTAGCCATTTATTCATACCCCAATGCCATCTGTACCATTATTCAAACCTTAATTCAGAACTCCATAGATCACGCCTTTAGCAATCAGGCAGGCACTATCACCATTGAAGCGAACTATTCAGGCGCCGCACTTGAGATTTATTATAAAGATAATGGCTGTGGAATAAGCCAAGAAGTCAGTGGGAAGATATTCAACCCCTTCTTCACGACTAGCCGCAGTAAAGGTAACTCTGGCTTGGGCATGCATACACTGCACAATATTATCACCCAAATATTAGGCGGCAGTATTATTTGTACGCCTTCCAAGGAGGGCGCTTTTTTTCAAATAGTAATCAAAGACTTTAAACCCAATACCATTCATAAAGAAAATCCTCGTTAAGCTCACTTGGATTTACCCTTTCTTTGATTGATCAAAAAAACAGCAAACTAACAACGCCCCTGTTAAAACAAACGTTTGAATGAGTTATTGCCTAGTTATACTTGTAGTTATCCACAGAAACTGTGGAGAAGTTCATCATTTCATACGTTTTTTTATCAACAAACTGACGAAAACAGTCACTTTTTTTGCCTAACCTTTTCCTTAATCTTAATTTATTCCACAGCCAAAGAATCACTCAAAGCCTTGTTATTAAAGGGATTAAAAGCCTTAATTATTTTTATACACTGTTATTAACAAGATTGACTCAGCTACACAACAAGTTATCCACAGCTTTATATTATCATTTGTTACCAACGTATCAATTAGCAGCACTACTTTCGTGACAGGCGGATAAAATTCTGGGTAGAATAAGGCATAAGCATGAGTGAAAAAAAATAACTACAAGCTCACCTTAAACATAACGAGTCCAACATGATGAAAAAAATGTTTACCTCTGCAGCGCTTGCTCTTCTAAGCAGCTCAGTTTTTGCAATGTCTGATGCCCCTAAAGTATTGGATACCAATATCGTCTTTACCAATAGCACTCTTGATACTTTACAAGTATCCATTTCTGGCAACGCATCGGTTGTTCAGAGCGCCTATGAAGTCGCTCCCTTAGCAACGGCGACGCTTGCTAAGATAAGTCGAAATGCTGGGGCTGATAGCGCTTTAAATATTCAGCTATCCAGCAGCGATTACCAAATTAATTTGACTCAAGAAACATCCGGTACCGATTTAACATTTGGTGCTAATACCGCCGATCTAAACATTGCTCCACAAGCCAAGACGTCGATTCAACGCTATCAGACTGAGCTTGCTGGTGATGCTAATACATTAGCCTTTAATGGCGCCGACTTGGGTAAAGGGGGTCAACTGACTTATGTATTACAAGAAAATGATAATAAGCCCGCTTTAGGCACTGCCAACCAGCTTAATGTATTGAGCTACAACATCTGGGCCACCACTATATTTGGTTCAAAGAAAGTGGATACTCGCCTAGATGAAATGCCAGCTATGATGGCCAATTACGATGTTTTGGTATTAACCGAAGTATTCGATGATATTCCAACCAAAGAATTATTTGCTAAGCTGCGCGCAGAATATCCCTACCAAACCGCTGATGTATTTAAAGTTGGAAAAATCATGGGGTCAGGTACTCGAATTCTTTCTCGCTGGCCTTTCACACTAGAGGATGACTTCAACTTTAACCCATGTGATGGTATTCAATGTGCGGCTACTCGCTCGGTAATCTACGCCCAGATTAATAAGCAGGGTAACCCTTATCATGTATTCGCAACGCATACGCAATCATCTGATGATGATGTTAACCGTAGCGCTCGCTTAGCTCAGCTGGATGAAATGGGTGAGTATATCCGCAGCCTAAACATCCCTGCGGATGAAGCGGTGATGATGGCGGGTGACTTTAATGTGAATAAGATCGGTCTTCCTGAAGATCGTGATTATCTAGAAAACGTATTGGCCGCCACTGAACCGGAAAATCGTGGTCATAACTATACTTATGATGCCAATACCAATGCTTGGGCTGAACAGCCTTATATGGAATACCTAGATTACACCTTAACCGCAAATAATAATTTGCAGCCAACTTCTGCTTATCAAGAAGCATTTGCTCCTCGCGTAACAATTGATGCTCTGTGGGGCGAGTGGGATCTTTCTGATCACTACCCTGTACGTGGTATCTTTACTTACCCATCAGAAGCAAACCCTCAACGTCCTGCTTTTCCTTTCATCGGTGATGTTGTTCATTTAGAAACGGCTAATGGCCATTACATGCGTAGCATGAGTGGCGGTAATAGCTTTATATCTGCAGGTTCTGATCAAATCGGAACGTGGGAAAGCTTCACCTTTGAAGACCAAGGGAATGGCAAGGTGGCCATTAAAGCTTTTGATGGACACTACGTTGCGCTGGACTCCTACTTATTTGGCACATTAAAAGCGTCTAGTCACTCTGTTACTGCGGCTGGTACTTTCACTCTGGTAGAGTTGGCCAATAACCAGATCGCAATTAAGGCTGATAACGGCAAATATCTACGTGCCGATTTTGGTGGTAACGCAGGTCTAAGCGCGGCTTCGAGTAGCATTGGATCAAACCAAACGTTCACTCTCATCCGCCGATAAAGTAAGTACAATAGTACCTGTCTACTGTCCGCTTGCGGCCAGTTTTCAGTTACGCCATAAGAATTAGACGAGTATAATATTTGCTCGTTTAATTCTTTGTTATCTGTGACTTTGTGACTCCTATGCTTTACTACGCTCGTCTTATTGCTGTTTGTATTTACTTCCTGCTTTTTTGCTTCATCGCTTTGGGCTTCTGCTTACTCCGTCCTTTCCACGGCAACAATACACGCATCGTTTTAAAAATGTTATTCCCTGCCTATTGGCTGATGAACTTAAAAGTTATCGCCATCAATAAGCCTCAAATAAGCTCTCCTGTGGTCTTTACAGCCAATCATCAAGATCTTTTAGATACTTTCTTCTTTGCGAAAATTTGGCCAAACAATTGTGCGGGTGTTGGTAAAAGTGAACTCGCTTGGGTCCCTGTTTTTGGTTTAGCATTTTGGCTGGCGGGTAATATTTTTATTAACCGCGGAGACAAAGATAAAGCCAGAGCCGTTGTTGATCAGATGGCTGATAAGATAAATACTCTTAATCGCTCTATATTTATCATGCCTGAAGGTACGCGCAGCCGAGGTAAAGGTTTATTACCATTTAAGAAAGGGGCATTCCTAACCGCGATTAAAGCCGGGGTTCCTATCGTTCCACTTTGTGTTAGCTCAACCAAAAATATTACCTTGAGTGACTGGCGCCCTAAACCTGCACTCGTTGAATTCTTAGACCCTATTTCAACGGATGGTTTAAGCGAAGATGACGCGGAACGCTTAGCATTAGACGTTCATGAATTAATGAAAGCGAAAATTGCCGAAATGGATAAGCGCTTAGAAAACGAATTTTAAGCGCCGAGCAATTCAACGATAAACATTACCACGGCAGAGGCTGCGCATACTCTGCCCAATCTTGCGGTGTCAGCCCTTCTAGCTGCTGAGAGAAAACCCCGCTACGCTCTACAACTTCACGCCAATAAGCTTTCCGCTCTTCATCGCTCAATTTAACAAAGTCGTTTCGGTCTGGAATTTTTCCATAAGGTAGACTGTCGATAAACTCACGCTTCGGCACTAATAAGATCGTACGAGAGTAATTATCATGACTCGGCTTACGCCATTTTAACGATTTATCAAACCAGCCCGGTGCTGGCATCGGGGCAAAGTGTGGATACAGTACAAAGCCTTTCTCAGGTTTAAAGGGTAAATCAAAACCATAATCGGTAATACCACCATCTTGATATAAACCCTGTCCCGCAATATTTTCTACACCCTTGGTTAAAATCGGAATACAGCCTGTCGATAGAATACTATCGGCAACATTGGAATCCGTCATGGTTTGATATCGACTGGGTAAATCGTTAGTACTGATTAAGGGAGGTTTTTGCTCGGCATGATGCATCACAATTCGGGTGAAATGCAGCCCTAAACTTTTACGGCTCACCAAATTGCCTAACGCAGCCATCATAAAACCCAAGCCTTGCCAAAAGCGCTGTTGCTTTGCCGCTAAACCATGGCACTGAGTGGTAATTAGATGCAGTCGAGACGTTGGATGCTGAAGAACTTCTTCCTCTCCACGTTCACCCAACATACTCATCACCATCTTGCGGCACGATGCTAAAATCTCATCCCCCGAAGGTCTGTCTGAATAGCTTTGCTCAATATAAGCGTCCGTCAAACGCTGATGGGCGGCAAAAGTATCTTGCTGAGCGTAACACGCCATACGCCAAGCCCCAGCAGATGTTCCTAATAAATCGAGAGGCTGCTGGCGACGTTCAAATTGGTTCATTAAATACTGATCAAAACCATGCAGCACCAACCATTTAGGGCCACTAGAGGCCCCTAATAGCATGCTGATATCGTCTTTTTTTAAACCCTGCTGGTGAATGTGAGCAAGGGCCTCATGGCCGGCATAGATATGAAAGTCGAGAGTTTTCGCCATCGACTAAACAGTCCGCTCGTAAACAACAAAGCTATAGTCAAACGGGTTGCGCTTTTCACTACCTTCCGGATCAGCCTGATAATCTTCACGCTTGAATTCTTGCCAGTCATTCCATTCAACCGTTGGGAAGAACGCATCACCTTCAACATCGGCATGAACATGGGTAATGTATAAACGGTCGGCCTTTAATAAAGCCTGTTGATAAATTTCAGCACCACCAATTACCATCACTTCTTCATGGCCGGCAACGAAACTAATATCTTCCGCTTTGTCCAACGCTTGCTGCAGGCTGTTAACCACAACAATTCCTTCCGCTTGATAATCCGCTTGGCGAGTAATCACGATATTGGTGCGACCTGGCAATGGACGACCGATGGATTCATAGGTTTTACGCCCCATGATGATCGGCTTCGACATAGTTACTTGCTTGAAATATTTCAGGTCATTCGGCAGGTGCCAAGGCAAGGTATTATCAATACCTATGGTTTGATTTTTTGCCATGGCAACGATCAATGCACATTTCATTCGATGTTCTTCCCTCAGTCTTTGCCTGTATCATACTTGCGGACTTTGGGAGTGTGAACCACCAAACTAGGAATTTGGGGTGAATTTTTGAGCTATTATCGGAATGTCTTCTGGATCAACCGGTCGTGAGAAAAAGAAGCCTTGATAATGATCACAGCCAAATGCTTGTAATACCCCTAAAACACTCGGGTCTTCAACGCCTTCAGCAATCACTTCTAAGCCCAAATTATGGGCAAGAGCAATAATAGAGTTGGCAATGGCGGCATCATTTTGGTCTTCAACGATATCTTTTACAAAAACCCGATCAATCTTCAAATAGTCAATCGGTAGATCTTTCAAATAAGCTAAGGAAGAATAACCGGTACCAAAATCATCAATGGCAATGGATACCCCGATTTCACGTAAACGGCCCAGCATATCAATCCCTTGCTGGAGGTTATCCATCAACACACCTTCAGTAATTTCCAAAGTAAGATGTTCGGGCTTCATCTGGGTGACTTCTAGCACTTGCAAGATACGATCGGCTAAATCCCGCTGGCGAAATTGGCGAGGGGATAAGTTAACCGATAATTTGGCATCACTCGGTAAAGCCCCTTTGCGGATCCATTCTTGATGCTGACGGCAAGCGGATGCTAATACCCACTCTCCCACTTTATTAATTAAGCCTGTTTCTTCTAACGCAGGAATAAATACGGCGGGAGAAATAGAGCCCAACGTTTCATGAGTCCAGCGTAATAATACTTCGGTGCCGATAAATTGTTTATTACTCACCCGCACTTGCGGCTGATATTGCAAGCTCAGTTCTTTACGCTCCAAGGCATGGTGCAGTGCGCTTTCTAAACTCGCTCTGACCATATCCGGTGGATGCATATCAACAACAAAGAAGCGGTAGTCATTACGTCCATCTTGCTTCGCTTGACGTAACGCTAACTCAGATCGTTGCAATAATAACGCGCCATCATAGCCAACATTACTCGCCAGCTCGATACCAATACTGATGCTGCAAAATATTTCATGTTCAGCGATGAAGTAGGCTTCATTAAACGCGGCGCAGAGTTTCTCCGCCACACCGGTAATCACATGCTCATTGGTCATGTGTTCCAAAAGCACCGCAAAGTTATTACCACTCAAGCGTGCCACGGTATCAGAGCGGCGTACGATGTCGGTTAAGCGTCGAGAAAATTGTTTTAATACTTGGTCACCAATATCGTGCCCATAATGCTCATTAATCACGCTGAAGCGATCAAGATCTAGGGTCAATAAAGCCACCACATGGCCTTCTCGGCGAGCATGCAATAATGAATGATCTAAACGATCTTGAAAAAGCGTACGATTAGCCACCCCTGTTAACGCATCATAATGAGCTAAATGGCGCGATTGATATTCAACTTGCTTACGCACTATCGCGTGCTTAATGATTCGAGGAATTAACGCATCATTAAGCTCATTGATCGGCCAGACTTCTTGCACGCCGAGCTCTAGCAATTTCACTTCATCAAGCGCTAATGGATTAATCGATAATAAAACTAGGGGGGCTTCGGGTAAAGCCATCACTAAACGGCATACCCAGTCTTCTAATAAAGTATCGTGTTGATCGACCAATAAAATGATGGCTTTTAACTTGTTTTGATACCAAGTTTTACGAATATCTTCGACCAGAGGGCATAAATACGCAGCTTTCAAGCACGGTAATACCTCAATCGCTTTTTGTCCGATTGATTCTTCAAATCGATATAACAACCAGGAAGCTGGATGTTCTAAGGTAGAAAGAGGGTCTAATGGCTTCATTTGAGATCTATACTGCCGTTCATAGGATTCAGTATAGACTCAATTTTTTACTTATTGCGCCAAAGACATATTAAATTACAGTGTCTAAACAGGAGTTACGTGAACATACCTTAAACAGCAAATGGGTATTTAATAGGATCGTGGCACTGATAGCCTTCAACCTCAAAATCGTCACCGCTCACCCAATCTTCAATATCCTGTAAAGATTTGATTTTTGGGTTAATTTTCAGCTGTGGTGAAGGGAAAGGCTCGCGCTTAAGTTGTACGTCTTTCATTAAGGCTAACTGGTTTTCATAGATGTGTGCGTTGACGATTTTATGATAAGCCTTACCCGGTTTATGGCCAGTGATTTGAGCGACTAATGCCAAGAATACATACACTTGCACCTGATTGAAATTCAACCCTAGTGGCACATCACATGAGCGCTGATAGCTGGTCAAATACAAGGTATCCCCCAGCAGCGAAAACGTATGTGTATGCATACAAGGACGCAAACAACCCATTTCAAATTCACCAGGATTATAGAAGGTAACAATTTCGCTGCGATCATCAATGCCTTTAGACAGGTTATCAATCACCTTTTTCAATTGATCGAGCTGAGTGCCATCAGGGCGCATCCATGAGCGACCTTGAACGCCATAAACTCGGCCCATGTCATCTTCACCTTGGCGATGAGGGTTGTTCAGCCATGCTTCGTTTTCATTGGCATTCGCATTCCAGGTATTGCAACCAATTTCTCTAAATTGAGCCGCGCTATTATAACCACGCAGATAGCCCAATAACTCAGCAATTGCTGACTTATAAAAACTTTTGCGCGTCGTGATCATAGGGAACTGGTTATTCGCAACATCGTATTCTAAATCAGCATTAATCACGGTGAGGCAGCGAATACCCGTACGCTTATTCTCAACCCATTCACCCTCATCAACAATGCGCTGACATAATTCTAAATATTGCTTCATTCTACTAACCTCAAGAATTCTAATACCGGCTCAGTTGATAACCTGATGTTCATCTGGAAAGCTTACTTCGCTTTTTTCTGAGCCATCGCTGCTGTTTGGTCTTGCTGTTTATAGGCCCACCAAAGTAACGCGATACCGAATAAGACCATAGGCACAGACAGTAACTGACCTCGGCTCATCCAACCAAATAAATCAAAGCCGATATGTGAGTCCGGCTGACGCACAAATTCGACGATAAATCGGAAGCAGCCATAACCAATCATGAAGACGGCACCGACGGCTTTTTGGGGTCTAGGACGACTAGAGAACCACCAAACAATTAAGAATAAAGCCAAGCCTTCAAGCGCGGCTTGATATAACTGCGAGGGATGACGTGGATCAGGTCCACCACCCGGGAAAATCATCCCCCAAGGTCCGTCCGTGACACGACCCCAGAGTTCGCCACCGATGAAGTTACCAATACGCCCCGTCATTAAACCAATGGGGACAAGCGGCGCGGTAAAATCAGCGACTTCAAAAAAGCCTTTTTTATATTTTCGCCCAAATAACCATAATGCGACCAATACTCCTAACAAGCCGCCGTGGAACGACATGCCACCGGTCCAGATCTGAAATAACCAAATAGGATTATCAAGAAACTGGCCAAAGTTATAAAACAATACATAACCCGCTCGGCCACCGAGGATCACCCCCATCGCGCCATAAAAAATCAGATCACTAACCTGATCTTTATTCCAATTAGAGCCTGGTTGCTTGGCTCGATAATTGGCCAGCAGCATAGCGGCGGCAAAACCAATCAGGTACATCAAACCGTACCAATGAATTTCTAATGGTCCATAACCTGCGATTGGCCCAATGGAAAGGGCGACAGGATCAATATCCGGATACGTTAACATCTATAGCTTCCTTATTTAGCGCTTCGATTGTACTCGAATGCGCAATACTCTTCATTCCATTAATGACACTATTTAATTCAATAAGTGCTACAGAAATAAGAACTTTAATCCAACAATGAGTAGTAACACTGCAAAACCTCGTTTGAGCATCTTTGCATCGAGCTTGTGTGCCAATTTGGCGCCCACTTTAGCACAGGGCACACTTGTCAATGCGATGCCCAAAACCGCTGGCCAATAAACAAAACCCGTAGTCCAACTCGGTAAATCAATATGTCCCCAACCGGTAAAGACATTCCCTACAGCTCCGGTTAATGCAATGGGCAAGCCACACGCAGCAGCAGTGGCCACAGCACGTTTCATCGGCACATTGACCCAAGTTAAAAACGGCACCGTGAAAGATCCACCACCAATACCAAACCAAGCCGAACCAAAGCCAATTAAGCTGCCAGAAGCCAATAAACCCTTACTACCTGGTACCTGACGGCTGGCTGACGGATTAATATCGAATGCCATTTTAGCCGCCATCATTAGGGCAAATATCCCGATAGCAATTTGTAAGTGCTCCCCAGCAACCCCGGCCAGTAAAAATACTCCGATACCGGTTCCAATAACGATGCCCGAACCAATCCAACGCACTAAGGTCCAATCCACAGCTCCGTGTTTATGGTGTTCTTTCACCGAACTGACTGACGTGAATATAATGGTGGTTAATGAAGTCGCTAAGGCCATGTGGGTTAATACGGTTTCACTAATACCCATTAGGCCGAACGTGATGACTAGAACGGGGACGATCACTAAGCCGCCACCAATACCAAACAAGCCTGCTAACAGACCTGCGGCGGAGCCAACCAATAGATACACTAAAAATGTCATTGAAATTTACCTGTCGTTTTCAAAATCGCCACATTATGGCCGAAGCTGAGATAAACTGCTGTTACTATTTATCCTTACCGTCTAACTGAGATTCCAACATGTGTTTGATTACCTTTCAATGGCAAGCGGGTTCTGATAGCAAACTGATTCTCAGTGCGAACCGTGATGAATTTTTGCACCGTCCTGCCCTCGAAATGCATCCTTGGAAAGAGGAAGACGGGGTTTATGCCGGTAAAGATTTAAGCCAAGGGGGAACTTGGCTGGGAGTTCAAAAGAATGGTCGCTTTGCTGCCTTAACCAACCATAGAGATATGAGAGCTAAAGGCCCAAAAGATCCGTCTAGCCGTGGCAACCTCGTATTAGATTTTCTTACCTCTAACCTTCCTACCTTGGAATACTTACAAGCGCTAGAACAGACAGCCCATTTATTCGCTGGCTACAATTTAATCGTCTGTGACGGTCAGCAACTAGCCTATTTTTCCAATAAATCCGGCCAAGCGCCCACTGTATTAGAATCTGGAGTTTACGGCCTGAGTAATGGTTTGTTAAACGACCCATGTCCTAAAGTAGAGTTGGCTAAGCAACAGTTGAATCAGTGGTTAGCCATTGATGATTTTAGCCATCCGCCAACACATTTATTATCTTCTACCGAAATCGCTGACGACTCGCTCCTGCCTGATACGGGCATCGGTTTAGACATGGAAAGAGTTTTATCCTGCCAGAAGATCATTACCCCAAATTATGGGACTCGGTGCAGCACAGGGATTATTTTTTCCCGCTCAAAAATACAAATTGAAGAAATCAGCTGGCACGCGAATGGTGAGGAAATAAACCGCGAGTTTCACGACATACATCTAATTGATTAAATTATGATCAATGGTTTTCTGTCATATATTGATCTCTTTACAATTACGTTCGCAGAGCAGCAACTGATTTCTGACGTGTGACAATGTAATCAAATATAGTTGCATTAAGTAACAAAAATCTCCCATAACTTATGCTTAATTTGACCACTCTATCTCAGTATTACGTCCATACTGAATGGTATGAATCAAACTTTAAATGCCAATCCAGTAGAAAAAAAGCAACGCTCATTACATCCCGGTGTAATCGCTGGGTTCTGCGCGTTATTATTATTTGCCGCTCTGGCTGCCACCGTAAATACCAAGCCTTATATGCCGCCTAAAGTTGCGCAAAAATATATGGAATACTGGTTGATTGATTCGGCTCGCCAAGTAGCTGGTGAAGTCCGACTTAAACATGTGCGCGACATCGAACCTTTCTACCTAAGACGTGATTATCAGCCCATCTGGATGGATAGCTATGAACTCACCGCAGCCGGTGAATCCTTAGTTCAGGTATTACGTGAAACTTCCGCAGACCATTGGCGTGAATACGGCTATTCATTGCAAGCGCTATTACGTGAAATCCGAGAACTCTCCAACCTGCCTAAGCAAGCAACCGCAGTGGACGTATTATTAACGGATGCCTTCATTACCTATGCGCAACAAGCGCTAAACCAAGAACTATTACCTGATATGGGTGAATCTGATCACCCGACTTACCGCAAGGTATCAGCCATTCAGGATAGCGGCCACAATGTGAGTTCTGGCGATATCGTTGAGCTATTAAAGCAGAGCTTACATGACGATAAATTAGGTGATTTAATCAATCAGCTCACCCCGAATCATTCCGGCTACCAGGCGTTACGCAAACAATTGATGCACTATCAAAAGATCGTCAATCAAGGGAAGTGGTATGCCTTACCTTCTGACTTCCGTATTGAAAGTGGAGAACGTCATCGCCTTGTACCTCATATTCGTTGGTTATTAACCCAGTACGGCGACCTTAAACCTGGCGCTTTTGCTTGGCTCTTCAAAAACGAAACACTTTTGATGGAAGCCCCTCGAGCAACCGATACTTTTGACCTTAAACAACCGAGTTTTAAATTTGATACTTCTTTGGTCGAAGGCATAAAGAACTACCAGAAACGCTTCCAGCTACCAATAACCGGTAAGATCGACGACAAGACATTAACCGCATTCAATATTCCGCCTTATCACATGGCACAAAAGATTGCGTTGAATATGAAGCGCTGGCGTCATCTGCCGACGACCTTGGGGGATCGTCATATCATGGTTAATATGGCGGACTTTCGTTTGCAATATAAGGAAGGTGAAAAGACCAGTTTGGATATGAAGGTCATCACTGGACGCCCTCTACGTCGTACTCCCGTTCTTTCGCAAACCGTCAGTACTGTGGTATTAGCGCCTACTTGGTCGGTACCGCGTAGGATTGCTGTAGGTGATATTTTGCCGCAAATTAAACGAGATCCGAAATACTTAGATCGTAAAGGCTTTAGCTTGGTTGCCAACGTTAAAGGCATTGATCAATATGCATCTGCTAAGGATGTAAATTGGAAAAAGATGAGCCCACGCTATTTCCCATACCGTCTAGTGCAAAAAGCGGGCAATGGTAATGCACTGGGTGATGTGAAGTTTGTCTTACCGAACGATAAGTCCATCTATTTACACGATACCAATCACCCTGAACTATTTTCGCGGGAAATGCGTGCCCTAAGTTCTGGCTGTATCCGAGTCGAAAAGCCTAAGCTGCTTGCAGAAAAAATCATTGCCGGTCAGCAGGGTTGGAATCGAAGTAATATTGATTCAGCGATTTCACAAAATCGTACCACTCATATTCGTCTGCATAAACCAGTGCCTGTTTACCTGATGTATTGGACGACTTGGGTAGATGATGAAGGCAAGTTGCAGATACGCGATGACGTCTATCAACGTGACCTTATCGGTAGCCTAGCGCGCAATAACCAAAGCACCCTTTCACTCTAATCGCTTCTCTAATTGGCTACTATAAACCTGTCTAAAATGACTTAGCAGCCAGTTATCCTTATTGCCTATTCATTTCTTTTTAAGAGTAGGCATACTACTTGCCCATTACATAAGTGAACCCACCGATGGTTTCAAATAATAAAATGGGTGTTGTATGAATCGACGTATCTTCCTTCAAAGTGCCGCGGCATTAGCCAGCAGTTCGGTTGTGCCAGCTGCTTTTGCAAAAGCTACCCCGGCGCAAGAGCTGAGTAAATCATTACATCTCTACAATATTCATACTGGTGAATTTGTTAAGACTACGTTTAAACAACAGGGTCAATTCGATTCAGAAAGCCTATCGGAACTAGATCATTTATTACGTGATCACCGCAGTGGTGAGTCCACGCTTATCAGCCGTGCTTTATTTGAAGACATTCATACTCTGCAACAGTTGTTTAAACCGAATCAAGCCATCGAGATTATTTCGGGATATCGCTCACCTAAAACGAATGAAAGATTAAGAGCGATGGGTCATAACGTGGCGAAACGCAGCTTACACATGCAAGGTAAAGCCGTAGACATTCGTATCCCAGGGGCGAGCTTGAAACAAGTCCGACAGGCTGCGTTATCGCTAAAGAGTGGCGGTGTTGGCTATTACCCTAAGAGTGGATTTATTCATTTAGATGTTGGCCGTGTGCGCCAGTGGGGATCTTAATAGCCTGCGAACTTGAGCCTACTGGAATTTACCAGAAGGGCTAGTTTCGACCAGGGCCGATCATTCGACCTAAGCCTACTTTCTCTAAAGCTAACTCAACGGTTGCGGCAATCACCTGAGCATTTTCCAGCTGCATTATTTCAGCGAGTAGCTCTTGTGCCCACTCTAGACTGACTCCACGAATAACAGATTTTACCTTAGGCAAGTTCGAAGCATTCATTGATAGCATGTCATATCCCATTGCCATCAAGACTACAGCGCCTGCTGGATTGCCCGCTAATTCACCACAGATGCTCACCGGCTTGTTAATCGCTTTTGCGTCTTGGGCAATGTTATACAAAGCTTTTAAGACCGCAGGATGGAAGGAATGGTATAGATCCGCGACCCTAGGATTATTACGGTCGACGGCTAATAAGTATTGGGTTAAATCATTACTACCTACCGATAGGAAATCAACCCGCTGGCCCAAGTCACTGATCTGATAAACCGCCGCAGGGACTTCAATCATCACCCCAACTTCGGGCATGTTAACCTCAAAACCTTCTTCTTCTGTTTCTGCGTGGGCGCGATAAATTAAATGCAGCGCTTCATCTACTTCGCCCACACTACTGACCATGGGCAACATGATGCGTAAATTATCTAATCCCTGACTGGCCTTAAGCATCGCTTTGACCTGCAATAGAAATAATTCAGGATGATCTAAGGTCACTCGAATTCCACGCCAACCTAAGAAAGGGTTGTCTTCTTTAATTGGGAAGTAAGGCAATGCCTTATCTCCACCAATATCGAGAGTACGCATGGTGACAGGGTTGGGTGCGAACGTTTCTAACTGCTGACGGTAAATCGCCTGCTGCTCTTTCTCACTGGGAAAGCGATCCTTCATCATAAAGGGAACTTCGGTACGATACAGCCCAACACCTTCTGCGCCACGATCGCGGCTTCTTAGAGCGTCGGTAATCAACCCAGTATTAACCCACAAAGGTACTCGGTAGCCATCTTGGGTGATTGCCGGTTTATCACGAAGGCATTCCAAGTCTTGATTAAGAACTTGTTCTTCTTGATAGATATTTTCATATTGCTCACGCAATTGATTGGACGGCTGCGAAAATATTCTGCCGCGGTAACCATCCACCACCAGCTCTAATCCATCAAGCTGAGCGTAAGGCACATCCACAACCCCCATCACAGTCGGAATACCCATGGCTCGTGCCAAGATCGCTACGTGTGAGTTGGATGAGCCTTGGACAGAAACCAAGCCTTTTAATTTATCCGTTGGGATTTCCCCGAGCATCGCGGGGGTTAGTTCTTCACTGACTAAAATTGTATTGTCATGATATTTAGTAACATGACCAAGGCCTTCGCTTTTTTGTAAATACGCGAGTATGCGCACACCCAAATCACGAATATCGGAGGCACGTTCGCGTAAATAAGCATCATCCATTTGTTCAAAATGGCCTATATACTGCTGAACTACCTGCCTTAATGCCCCTGGAGCCCAAGCTCCTTGGCGAATTTTGCCAATCACTTCCGCACCTAACGCACGGTCATCTAGCATGTTCAGATAAACATCAAATAAAGCCATTTCTTCTGGACGAAGATCATTGGATAGCTTGTGACCAACAGTACGAATATCTCGGCGCACAGCAATTAACGCCGTCTCAAACCTTTCAATCTCTACATCAATATCATCTGCCGCTTTATCAGGAACACTGGCTAAATCCGCGGCAGGATAAATGACCACCGCCTTCCCGATAGCAACCCCAGGCGCACCAGGCGCACCGGTGAATCGTGCTTCTTTCGGTGTTTTTGTCGCTTGCGCTGCGGCGGCAATGTTACCTGTGGCTTCTGCGTGGGCAATAACCCCCGCTAACTGAGCCGACATAGTCACTAAAAATGCTTCTTCACTTTCATCGAACTTACGACGTTCTTGCTGCTGAACAACCAGAACACCCATCAAGCGTCGATGGTGAATAATTGGAACCCCTAAGAAAGAGTGATATTTCTCTTCCCCGGTTTCTGACAGGTAAAAATAACGCGGGTGGGCAGGCGCATCTTCGGTATTGATCAACTCTTCCCTCGAACCGACTAAACCAACAAGCCCCTGTGACGAAGCCAAACTAACATTGCCAACGGCATTCTGATTAAGGCCTTTCGTCGCCATTAATGAATAACGTTTACTTTCTGGATCATATAAGTAGACAGAGCTCACTTCAGTTCGCATGGCATTACGGATACGCGTAACAACAACCTTAAGTGCATCACTTAAGTCTGTCGCTGCGCTTACTTCCTGCACAATACTTCTGAGTGTATCCAACATCTCTTACATTACCGCTCTGTTATAGCTGCTTAGTTTACTGCTCTGTCTGGCGCTGCAAGCGTACAATTCGAGGGGCTAATTCTTTGAGTGCCCGTCGATAGACGTCTCGCTTAAAGGACACGACTTGTCCCAAAGGAAACCAATAACTAGACCAACACCAACCATCAAACTCTGGCTTATCCGTTGCGTCTACATTGATTTGATCATCCTCGCTGATCAGTTGTAATAAATACCATTTCTGTTTTTGACCTACACACACAGGTTTGCTGTTATAGCGAATCATCCGCCTTGGCAAACGATAACGTAACCAACCTCGTGTACTGCCTAGCAATTCAACATCTTGTCGCGCTAGGCCAACTTCTTCCTCAAGTTCGCGATAAAGCGCATCTTCAGGGGATTCATCATCTTTTATCCCCCCTTGAGGAAACTGCCAGGCATCTTGACCTATTCTCCGCGCCCAAAGGACATCACCCTGCTTATTGCAAAGGATGATACCTACATTGGGACGGTAGCCGTCCTCATCAATCACAATGCCATCCTGAAAAAAATCTAATGCGTCCAAATTTGCGTATTTTGCGCCAAAGGTCAAGTAATACCTGAATATCATGACGATTTAGCTTATGGCTGGCTAGTTCTCAACCGTTATCGTCGGGATCTCATTAAACTGACGACAGCCAGCGCGCTAGCTATTAGAATAGCTGCTGAATGACTTTTTGAGGATTTTTACGGTGGCTTTGGCGATTTTTGATTTAGACCATACTCTTTTATCTGGTGATAGTGACCATGCTTGGGGACAATTTCTGGTTGATAACAAGATTGTTGAGCCTGAACATCATCAAAAACAAAATGATTATTTTTATGAACAGTACAAAGCAGGCTGTTTAGATATTGAAGAGTATCTCGCTTTTGCCCTTAAGCCACTGACTGAGCATCCTCTAGAATCCATGTTAGCGTTACGATCTACCTTTATTGAAGATCGCATCCAACCCTTGATTACCGATAAAGCTCGCGCTTTGATTAATAAGCACCAGCAAGCTGGTGATGAATTATTAATCATCACCGCAACCAATGCTTTTGTCACTCGCCCCATTGCCGAGCTATTAGGTTTTAGTGAGCTGATTGCCCCAGAACCCGAAATGATCGATGGCCAATATACCGGTGGCATTTCAGGTATCCCTAGTTTTCAACAAGGCAAGGTCACCCGCTTAGAAATGTGGCTCGCCGAAAAGGAAATCGATCTTAAGGGGGCTTTCTTTTATAGTGATTCTCACAATGATTTGCCGTTATTGAATATCGTTGATAACCCAATAGCAGTAGACGCCGATGAAATTTTATCTGACACTGCAAGTCGTAATGGCTGGCCGATCATCAGCCTTAGGGACGCGTAAAATTAAAATAATAAAGGAGCAGCCAATGATTCGATTTGCCTTATTCATCAGCCTAGCGATTTTGGCTGCTTGCAGTGCTGAAAAAGAAAGTGCCGTTAAAAGCAAAAATGAGATCACTATTGATAGCAGTGCTTTCGCCGGACAAGTCGGTCTTGTTGCCTATACCAGCTTATCGAAAGCAAATCAGTCAGCGCAAACCCTCGATAGCAAGCTCGCTTCTTTTATGTACCACCCCAATCCCATGAGTCAGGCTGAGATTCAGAAGGCGTGGCGTAATGCGTACAACGACTTTTTAGCCAGCCTTATTTTCTCTTATTTACCAATTCAAGATCCACCCGATTGGCATACTCAACGCATCGGATATCGTCACCTATTAACTCAGCTTGATAGCTGGCCGATTGAGGGCGGGTACATTGATTATATTCAAGGTTACCCTTATAGCGGCATCGTGAATGATTTAACTCTGACTATTGATGAAAAAAGCATTCGTTCACAGCACGGGTTTACCGATTCAACGAATGCTAGTTTAGGCTATCACGCCCTAGAGTTTATGTTTTGGGGTGGCCAAGGACAGCGCACAGCCCATGACTTTTTTCCTCAAGAAAATACAGCCCCGGTGCCGATCAACGATAGCGACCAGGACATCATCAACTCATCAACCGAAACTACTGATGAGCAACAGCTTGTGGATATCAAACCACAAAATCATAATCGCCGACGCCAATATACCCAACTGCTGTCTGAGCTATTATTAAAAGATTTGCATCGAGTTCAGCGCCGTTGGGAACCTAGCAGCGGCTATTATGCGCAACTGCTTCAGCAAAGCAGTACAGAAAATACCTTGCAAGCCACATTCGTCGCAGCCCAAGAGCTAATTAGTAAAGAACTACTATACAAACGCTTCCAATTAATCAGCTCTGAATTCAGCCAATCCAGCCAGCAAGATCTACTGGCTGTAATTTCTGGCTTAGAAAGCTGGTTCATTCCGACGGACACGGAACAACAAGAAGCCAGCTTATTATTCCTGATGCAGCAAGCTAATAAAGAGCAAGCCGATGCTTTCGCTACTTCATTACAACAAACAAAAACCTGCATTAACAAAATGACCACAGATCCTAAGGATATTGATCAATGCAAACAGGATACCATTCAGCTGCTATCCGATTTGCGTCGTACTGCGACTTCATTAAAGGTCAAATTACCTGATTTAGATTAACCCTAATATGGAAATTATCGACTAGACTAAGTTCGTAGATATTAAACGTTTAGCCTGATTCTATTCATTGCTTGTTAGGGATTATCTTTCCATGGCCGAGGCTCTCACCCAAGAACAAATTAATAACGTTCTTCTTGGTATCAAAATCCCACCGCAACCACAAATATTGGTGGATTTACAGATCGAGCAGATCATGCCCGATCCTGATCTGAACAGCATTGCTGCTTTGATCAGCCGTGACGTTGGCCTTGCTGGCACCATTCTTAAAGTCGTGAACTCTCCTTTTTATGGCCTTAGCAATAAAATCACGTCAGTCAATCAAGCGGTTTCCCTCATTGGCCTAGACAGTGTTATTAACATCATTAATGGTGTCTCGATAAAAAGCGAAATGAGTGATGAAACCATTGTGCACATGAATCGCTTTTGGGATACCGCCAATGATATTGCGATGATTGCGACCAATGTGGCTAAACAAGTTGGGTTTCAAAAACCCGACCTCGCCTATTTATTAGGATTGTTTCATAACTCTGGCGTGCCTCTGCTAATGAATCGCTTCGATAATTATCTGGCCGTATTAGAGCAGTCCTATTCAGAGGGCAGTGATCGCATCATTGATGTCGAAAATACACTGCTCAATACCAATCATGCTGTCGTTGGCTATTACATCGCTAAGTCGTGGAATTTGCCTAAAGTTTTATGTGATGCGATTGCCGAGCACCATAATTGTCAACGCCATTTCTTAGGGCCGCAGCAAACTGAAAGTGAGATTAAAACGCTATTGGCCATATTGAAACTCGCAGAGCACATATGTGGTAGTTTCAGAATTTTAGGTAACCAAGAAGTTGATTACGAATGGCAGTTGATCGGGGATGAGGTATTAACCCATTTAGGGTTAGGCGAATATGATTTAGAGCAGTTGCAAGCGAATGCCGAAGAGATGGGCATCAGCTCGAAAAACTATGCTTTCTAATCTTGGCCAGAGGGTTATTTCAACCCCATGGCCTGCATAACAACATGCTGCTTAATAGCCGATGCACGATTAAATAAACGCATGCCTTGATTGCGTAATAAACGAATCATGGGCTGCTCAGCGGCAAATAGTCGCTTGAATCCTTCCATCGCACTCATCATCAATAAATTATCCCCTTGGCGACGACGCTGATAGCGTTGCAGGATCTCTAATCCGCCAAGATTTAAATTCAATTGCTTTGCACGCAAGAGTTCTTCACTCAGCGCAGCCACATCTTTGAAGCCCAAGTTCACCCCCTGACCTGCTAAAGGGTGAATGGTATGAGCCGCATCCCCCACTAATGCAATTCCTGGTACCACATAGTTCTTAGCGTGACGCTGGCGCAACGGAAACGCGGCACGTGGACCAACGCTTAAGACCTTACCCAAGCGATGCTCAAAAGCTAAGCCTAACTGCTGACAGAAGGCTTCATCATCCAACGCTAATAATTGCTGGCACTCCTCGTCATTCGTTGACCAAACGATCGAACAGGTTTTATCGTTGCCAGCGGCCAGTGGCAATAACGCTAATGGCCCCTCGGGACGAAATCGCTGCCAAGCAGTGAGCTGATGGGAATGCTCTAATTCTATAGTCGCGACGATGGCTTGATGCTCATAATCCCATTCACAATTGGCAAATTCTCCCCACTGTTTAATACGCGACAGAGCTCCATCAGCGCCAATCAACAATTGGGTTTTTAATGCCGTTTTAGAGGCCAGAAAAACGGGGGTAAAACCTTGCTCATTTTGGTTTTCAATATGGCTGACGTAATCACGAATAATGTGAATATTGCTCGCGTGCTCCACTACATTTTGCAAAGCCCAAACTACTTCTCGGTTTTCAACAATCGTTCCTAAGCAAGGAACGTGAAGTTCGCTCGCATGAAAATTTACTTCTCCGGTCCCCTCAGCATCCCAAACCGTCATGCCTTGATAAGGGGATTTTGTCTGTTCAGAGATCCGTGGCCAAACACCTAACTGGGTTAACAAGGCTTCACTTTGAGCGGTAATCGCGCTCACTCGAGTATCAAAATCTGCACAGTTCACTCGCTGTTGTGCAGGTTCTTGGACTTTATTAGGCTCGATTAACGCAATAGAAATATCGCTATTGGCTAAAGCGGCGGCTAATGCGGTTCCCACCATTCCACCACCAACAATCACCACTTGGTAACTATCCAAACAATCCGTCATGATACTTGCCCTTCAATCTTCTTTTTCGCCCATAGTTGACTGGCTGGCTGGCCTAAACCCATGGCTTGGCGAGCAAACAATTTTCTCGAAGTTGGCGATAACGCCAACCCAATCAAACCCGCATCTCGGCTTAAGCGTAATAGTGTATTTTTCTGACCAAATAACTTCGGCAATATGTCACTGCCCAGCAGTGTATTTTCCTGATCACGCTGCTGTGCTCGATAATAATTCTGTACCACAGACCATTGCCCAATAGATTCATTATCACAATAGGCTTGATTGATCTTCTCTGCTAAAGCGGCGGCATCCCGCAATGCTAAATTGAATCCTTGCCCAGCAACAGGGTGTAAGCTATGAGCAGCATTGCCCAATAAAACCAGATGAGGCCTTATTTGCTCTTGAGCTTTGACGAGCGCCAATGGATAGCTCGCGCGTTCCCCCATCGCAATGATACGCCCTGCACGATAACCAAAAACGTGCTGTAAGCGACGAATCAATTCAGCTTCGTCACAGCCTAAATATTCTTCAATAACATCATTCGTTAACGTCCAGACTACAGCGAATTCGTCATTGGCCAAAGGCAACATGGCAATCGGCCCGGATTCCGTAAACCGCTCATAAGCCCAATGCTGATGACTGCGGTCAATGCGTACCGAAGTCACTAAAGCATGAGTTTTATAGCTCTGGCTCTGCTGTTGAATCCCCATCTGCTTAGCTAAATCTGAACGACCTCCATCAGCCATCACTACCAGCTTCGCGAATAGCTGGTCGCCATTCTCTAGAGTTAATTGCGCCGCTTGTTGATCACTAATTTTAATATCAGCAACCGATTGCGGTGCTAAAACTTCGAGTTTCTCAGGCAGATCAGCCATTAAGCCTTGGCCTAAAGCACGATTACGAATGATATAGCCCAAAGCATCAACCTTGGCATCGCTGTGTTTGATATGCGTTTGACCAAAGCGGCCTTGATCGGAAACTTGAATGTTCTCGATCGCACAGGCTGCGTCCTCGATACTCCGCCATATACCCAGCTGGGTGAAGATCTGTTGGCTGCCGAACGAGAGAGCTGTCGCACGGCCGTCAAAACTTGGAGGCTGACTCTGGGTAGAGTCAGAGCTTAAACTAGGTAGTTCGAAGCGCTCTACTAAAGCGACCTTCAAACCTTGCTCAATGCTGTTAGCCAGTAAATGAACAAGACTAAGTCCCGCCATGCCAGCGCCAATAATGACCAAATCATATGCAGATGTCTTAGACGTTTGGCTAACCATTCTGCTTACCCATTAAAGCTTCAATCTCAGCAACCGTCTTCGGAACCTTGTGGCTTAAGATATGACAACCGCCTTCAGTAACAACGACGTCGTCCTCAATACGAATACCGATTCCACGCCAGCGTTCATCCACGTCTTCGCAGTCTGGCGCGATATAAAGGCCCGGCTCAACCGTTAGCGCCATGCCAACTTCTAATGGCCGCCATTCTTTATCCACTCGATACTCACCCACGTCATGCACATCCATGCCTAACCAGTGACCGGTGCGGTGCATGTAAAAGACCTTGTAGCTTTCATCTTTAATTAGCTGCTCAATGTCACCGGATAATAATCCGAGCTCGACTAAACCTGTCACTAAGACTTTAACCGCAGCTTCATGCCCGGCATTCCAACTATTACCCGGTTTAACCTGCTCAATAGCGGCTAGCTGCGCCTTTAAAACCAACTCATAAAGGGCTTTTTGCTCAGGGCCGAACTTTCCACTCACCGGGAAAGTACGAGTAATATCCGCCGCATAATAATCAAGTTCGCAACCCGCATCGATAAGGATTAAGCCCCCATCGGCAATGAGCATGTCGTTATTGGTGTAATGTAAAATACAGGCATTATCACCACCACCGACGATAGAAGGATACGCAGGCCAACGGCTACCTTCGCGCGTAAATTCATGCAATATTTCAGCTTCTAATTGATATTCAAAGCAACCCGGCTTTGCTACCTGCATGGCTCGACAATGCGCCGCGGCTGAGATGTCTGCGGCCTTTTGCATTATTTCAATTTCTGCTGGGGATTTTATTAATCGCATCTCATGCAATAGATGATCAAGGGCTGAGAACTCATGAGGCACCTGAGCTCCCTTGCGCACCATAGCTTTAACTTGATTTAACCAATGGTTTAATTGCGTATCAAATTGACTGTTTGCTCCCATTACGCTGTAGACCCGCGCTTTACCTTCTATCAACTCAGGCAGTACGGAATCAATCGCTTCAATAGGATAAGCTTCATCAGCATAGAACTCTTTGGCAACCCCTTCAGGCCCTGCGCGGCGCCCTGTCCAGATCTCTAGTGCAGGGTCTTTAGGATTACAAAATACAATGTATTCGCCCTGTTCACGCCCTGGAATTAATACCAGACAGGCATTCGCTTCGGCGAAGCCGGATAAGTAATAAAAATCACTGTCCTGACGAAATGGGTGCTCCACATCTCGATTACGCACGGTCTCTACAGCAGTCGGTACAATGGCGATGCTATTCGCTTCCATCTGTGACATGAGCTGTTGGCGGCGTTGACTGTATTCTGTTTGCGCAAGTTTCATCAGATTTCCTTACCGGGTTGTATTATTGCCAAGCTATGATCGTACAAATTAGTTATACGAAAGGGCCCTATCAGTGCAATTGATTAGGCTTTTCATCGCCATCAATCACTTTCGGCTCAGCCGCTTCGGGTTCATTGAAGGCTAAAAATACAGTCAAAGCCGCAACACGGGCATGTTCGACTAATTCATGTAATAAGTCTTCACTATCTTCCGGGCTATCATCAGCGGTAAGTTCTACCTGACTGAACGCATCAAAGTGTTGTAATACCTCTTTCGTTTCATCATCAAGCTTGCCGCTCACTTTACCCGCCGCACCAAAGCCATCTAAAAAGCCTTTAGACCACTGAGCCATCGCATCCACTTGCTGACTCAGTTCACAGTCATCACTTTCAGGCATGAACAATGTAAAGTTCATGCTTTCATTTTCTAAGCCTTGTAAAACCCAGCCATAAAAAACCGTCATCAGACTTTGTACCGGCTTCGGCAATGACTCAGGGGTCTCAAGATAATTTTCCGCTTCAATTTGCCATTGAGTATCGCTTAAGCGAGCACCCGTGCTCAGGTAACCGGTTAACCAACCATGTAGCCCAGAGGGTGAACCCAGCGCACCGATTGTGACCATGGCATTAGCAAATTGATGAAAGGGAATCGATATATTCTTCTGCATGAGGTATCTTATTTACTGATAAAAGTATTGTGCAGAGTTTAGCATGAATGCAGCCTGCATCACTCCCCGAGATTGACCCAATTCATCAGGTCTCTTATAGTCGGGGAAAACCAAAAGATTATTGGATAATGAAAGAACTCGATTTAACCAGCTTGCAACGCAAGATAGATAAGCTCATCTCGGCCAATGCAGAAATGCGCCAGCAGATGACGGCTATTAAGGTCTCTGAAGCACGCTGGCAAGCTGAGCGCGGAAAACTCATGCAGCAAAATGATATTGCTCGTCGTAAGGTCAATGAAATGATTGAGCGATTACAGCTACTGGAGCGAAATAGTGGCTAATTCAAATAATACCTTAACAGTTTCAATATTAGAGCGTGATTTTCGGGTCAATTGCCCGGCAGAAAGTCAGCATGAACTCGTCGATGCGGCTAAGTTACTTGATGATAAAATGCGTGAAATTCGGCTCGCCAGTCAAAATTCGGGCAAGGTGCTAGGCACAGATCGTATCGCAGTGATTGCGGCGTTGAATATTGCGCATGAATTGCAACAGTTACAAAATAAACAGACTCAAGTAGCAGAAGAGCTAGAGCGTATTGACGAACGCCTTGATGAAGCGTTAATGCAAGATTTACAACTTGAGCTGTAATCGAGAAATATCGTAAATATTAAAATTATAACAATCTTTCAAAGCGAAAATTGTTATAATGAAATCGCTCCCTGGGGTGTTAGCCAGTCTATAAAGACCTCGAGCCGATGCTTATAACCCCGGAGGGTTATCGTATTATTGTGTGCATGTCCGCCTGACGGAAAGCCTAATATAGTACCTAGCCCGCCACCCTTGAACCTTGGGTTCAAGGCCTTTATTTTTGACAGCGGCACAATGGGGAGCTCCAACTATCACTTCTGCTGATACTCAAAACCCGAGCGCTTCTACACTCCAGCAGAAACGCCAATTACGCTCTCAAATGCGTCAAGCTCGTCGTGGCTTAAGTAAAACAGCGCAAAAACGTGCAGCCAATCGGCTTAAGCAGCAACTCAACCAAAATCCTCATTTTAAATACGCTCAACATGTTGCTCTCTATTTGCCCAATGATGGTGAAGTGGATACGTTTCCTGCAATTCTGCAAGCTTGGAGTTATGGCCAGAAAGTATACTTGCCGGTATTAGATCCTATTCGGAAAGGCTTTTTATGGTTTGTTGAATACCGAGCAGATAGTCGTATGCGCTCGAATCGCTTTGGTATTGCTGAGCCTGACCCGGGATTTAATCGACGCATACCAGCTCGATTTTTACGTGCTGTAGGACTACCTTTAGTCGCGTTTGACTCTGCCGGGAATCGTTTAGGTATGGGCGGGGGGTTTTATGATCGCAGTTTTGAATTTTGTCGTCATCAAGGCACCAAACCGAATTTATTTGGTTTAGCACATCAATGCCAAGAGGTTAATGAACTTCCTACTGAAAGCTGGGATATTCAATTAACCGCGATTATTGCTAGTTAAAAATATGATAGTTATTAGCGGATTAAATTTTCGCTCACAATCATACTTGAAGTCATATCATCCGGAGCCATAAAGCCTGTTAATAATGCACCCAGAGCGACCAATCCAACCAATAAAACTAATACGTCAGGTTTACCGTTCATTTTCTTCCCCATAGACAATCGTCTAGAAATAGCCTAATTCAGCTATATAATTATTTTTTATTATCAAGCTTGTAATTCATACTAATCGCTTAGATCGCCCAATAAGTAGATATAGAGCAAAGTATGAGCCAAACTTATATTTTTTAATTTATTTCGCGCTAAAGCATATCATTATTATTATATCGCTCTAACTCAATCTCAGATTAATGGCTTATTATGAGAATAAACGCACCACTTTCAAGCCATTTTAAGCTACTCAGTTCACATATGGCGCATAAAGTTAATAGCTCTCTAGCGCAGCGAGGTCTAATTCAAGATCTTTGCCTTCGTGATGCATTTGTCGCATCAACTCCGCAGTATCCAACAGTGTACTCAGACTCTGAATCTGCCCCTTTTTAAATTGCCAAAATGAAACCGCAGCAAAGGTGACGATATTACTGCTGGGTTGAAATCCAAACATCGGTTTTATTAAGGTGCCACAAAAGGAAGATTGGGTTACAACGCGATCACCCTCAGCAACGATGTCTTCAATCGTAACTTCAAAATCTTCCATAGAATGGCGAACCATCTGGATAACTTGAGCCGCCATATCATAACCAAACGTTTGATTTAATAAGCTGGCGTGATAATTAAAATCACGGCGAACCAAATTACGGGCCAAATTAAAATGACCTTGGTTCCACGTTAGCTCAATAAATTTTGTGGCTAATTTTTTGTTCTCTTCCAAGCTATTGTTATTATTTACTTCGCTGGACATAGAGTTACCTGAACGGTGAAAAAGGTAAGAAGGCATATAATAACGCTTTCGGTCATAATTCCGAAATAAAAAAAACGCCACTCGATGGGTGGCGTTTTTTTGCGTTTAAAGTCGGCTTTTAATCAATAATTAATCAATACGATCAACTAAAGCGATTGCCAGTTCATTGGCAAGCATATTGGCCACACTCTTTTCAGCTTTAGCTTTAGCTAAATCAGGATAGCCTGAAGCCCCTTTTGCCTGCTTACTAAAGGTACTTAACGTTCGTTGATTTGAATCTTTAATCGTCACCCGACTATCAGCAAAAACAAAATGGGATCCATTTTTTTCAACCGGACGTAAAGTAGCTGACACTTGAATAATTAAGTCATAAGCGCCTTGATCGTTGATTCTCATACCTTGTTCAGTTAATGCCTCAATCACACCCGAAGCAATATCCTTCGCCCCAGCATCCGTCATGCTAATACGAACCTGCAACTGATTAAACAATGCATAAATGTTACTTTGGATCTGTTGTAACTCTTCACTCAAAGCAGGCTTCTGACGAGAAGTACCGACGAGAGCAAGCTGATCGGCTAAACGATTTCTCTGAGCATAAAGTTTAAGTGCCGGTAATAAAATTCGCAGCTGCTGTAAGTTTGTTCCAGAACGAGGCTTTTGATCAATGCTGTGTATTTGAACTTCTAAATCAGAAATCTGACCTCGAATTCGGCTCGCTGCTTTTACCCGATCCAGTTCAGCCAAAGCATAAGCAAACTTTTTCTCGAAATACGTTTCCGTCACTTTCACTTCATCTAGTTCAACCGCCGGCACCTGACTACGAATAGTATTTTGCACGGTCTGCACCAGCTCAGTTTGCTTACCAGTGGCTTTACGCTCTTGCACTGTACTGGAAAAATCTCCACTCACGGTTACTCGGAGTTGACTGACAAGGTTTACCCTTGCGGCATCTCCTGCACGACGAACTGCGTCGGCCTTGTCACCCCAAAGATCTCCAGAACCTACCCCGTAGGCAAATCCGTTTCGCTGTGGTGGGTTATTAATCCAGTCTGGAGCATCAAAGCTCGCTTGATTTTCAGCACGGCTAGAGCTTGTACTAGATCCAGATTTAGGCGCATTGACAACACAAGCTGCCAAGCTAAAAACCATAAAACCAGCCGTCAATAATTTAAGAGAGGTCTTCATTTAGAAACCAAAGCCGCCCTTTTCTTGTAATTTCTTAATCTTCTTCTGACCGTTCCAAACTTCACGGTTATTATTCATATCAATTAGCTTCATATCAACTTGATAGAAAGTCACTCGATCGCCACCCACCTGATCGACAATGGAATTTAAGCTGCCAGAAATCGCGAAGTCAGCCGCTTGCTCTTGGCCTTGTTCTTTGGCTTTTGTCGCGTTAAGTTCTTGATCTTGGCGCTCATCACGAATGGCTTTACGCTCATCACCACCGGCGACAAAATCAGCACGACCAGAACGTATGATTGAACGCTTAATATCATTAACAAACGTTTCAATCGCAATGTGCTCATGCGACTTATTAGCAATACGTTGAATAATAATCGTTGGACGATTGTTATTTTCTAACTCAAAGTCTCGCGCCCATGGAAATGACAACATATCAGTAATCATTTCTTCAGCAACAAGCTGAGAGTCTTTATCGTTCCAGCGATCTGATAAAGCAATCTCTTGATCACTATCAACACGGCTTACGCGAGTTCCAGCACAACCCACAACCGATACAGCCAGCGCTGCAACTAGCAATACTTTCATATGTTTAAACATGGATTCCATCCTTTTAAATTCTATTTAGATAATAAGTTACGTTAAATCATTAATCGGTTAAAGCAACCGACTTTTGTGTTTTATTTTCACGGGGTAGCGCAGACTCTAAGGAGGCTTGCTTCAAATACGGCATTGATCGTACTTGTACGACCTGCAATTCATCTTCTTGCAAAACAATCTGTTGATTCTGCTTCACGAGTGGCTTGCCTTTCAGCACCTCAGATTGCACATCAACTGAATAGCTACCCGCATCGAGAGGGATGCGTGAGATTCTTACTTCATAAGGCAGCATTAACCAATTACGGGTTTCCGCCGCATCGGATAATTGACTCGCTACTTTTCCAACCGCAGCTAAGATGCCGCTGAACTGATCACCTGCAAGATCGGCGGCTTTTTGAGCCGTTAATGCCTTAAAAGCGCCTCGAGTTAAGGCTAGCCGAATATCTTCATTGGCATTCAAGAGCTGTTCATTTAACCCCATAATGGCAGGCTTTGAGGCCGACAGTAATGGATACTCTAGCCCCGCAATAGAAACCGTTGAATCTCCAGGCTTATTTTTGGGAGGCGCATAATAAGGAACCGTAATACGCAAGCCACTACCAATTGCCTTAATCAGACCCAATTGATTCGCTAGATCCCAAGCCCCAGCAAGATATATTGTTTTCTGAAAATCATTAAGAATAAAATTAATGAAGTCATTATTTTTATAATGAACCATCAAATCCAATAAACTTTTATCCGCATAAACTAAATAAAACCAAGCTAACTTTTCACGATGCGTTTTATTGCTACCAATGTAAGGGCGCAAAACCAATGAGCGATTATATGAATTAGCCGTCAGCTGAAGGTTCATCTCTTCTCGATGAGGAACAATACCAACATGTTCAATAACAACGAGCTGAGATTTCTCGTCATAACTGGATAGATTCTTGCGTTGCTGTGGCGTCAATTTTTTCTTCGCGAGACGTGGCCATTCATTATTATAGCCCCCCGCCTTACGCATCATGCGCACTACATCAAACCAGGCTTGCTGAGTCATACCTTTTGCTAGATCAAACTGCTCGGCATAACCTTGCTCATAAGAAACCGCCGCTTTACGATAGCTAATACGCGCATTATCGTATTCTGCGTTTGCCTCGTAAGTAATTCCGGTAAGGTAGTGTGCCATGGCATCATCACGATATTCTAACTTGTCATGATCTATCTGATTGCCGCTTAACTTACTGAACACATCTAGCAATTTGGAAAAAACCTGCTCATCTTTATCTTTTTGCTCCGCATACGTTCCTTTATCGGAATTCATCGTATTGAGGCGAATGCCTAAACGGCGCGATTCGATACGAGCGTTTTCGATACCATTTAAATAATCATTACGAGTCTTAGCGTCATTACTCAGCGCTAGATAGTTAAGCGTTTTATAATAGTTGATAAAGACTTTTTCAAATTCGGCGCCCGCATAAACTCCATTACGCGGATTGGTCATGAAAGCAACCATACTATTCGAGATACTTTTTACCTCGAGATCTTCGGCAATTTTCTCAGCTATTTCGAGCAGTTTATTACTCGCAGCGAATTGCCCTTGTAAGTGCTTCAGCACCCCAAGCTCCATGTGATATAACAAGCGGTCTGCACCGGTTGGGGTTAAAGCATCAGCCACGCTTTGCTCAGCTTCTAAATACTCCCCTTTCTGCGCAGACGATAACGCCTGATCAATTCCACTGCCATAGGTTGCACAACCACTAAGCTGCAATATAAATAGACAGAGCAAGCTAGTGGAGATGTACTTAATCAATTTCATATGAACCTTAAACATCCCTTTAAAAGTATTAGATGCGTATTTAGAAGCACACATCATAGGGTCGACTTCACTATTTATCTAGATGAATCTGCTGCTTTAACCATTGATAAGCTTGAGCACGCTTGCTGACTTCTTCATTCACCATATGATGACGACCATCTTTAATCATTAATAATGAGCGCTGAGGAAATTTTTCTAATAATAAAGGCATATTATGTCGCCACTCAACCGTTGTATCTTGATCTCCCTGAACAATATTAATGGCTAGATCTGAAGGTTCACTCTCCTCAATCATTTGCACCCACTTCTTTAAGGCCCCAACCCAACGAACGGAAAGGGCTAGCGGCTGCAAAGGATCTTGCTCAGCAATAAAACGCAAAAACTCAACATCATTTGAGTTCATGGCAAAGTTACGTTTAATTTGCTTCATGAAAGGGCTTAACAAGGTATGTAATATTTTAGCGCTCGTCCAACTGCAGGGGCGCACTAAAGGAGCTAATAAATTAATACTGCTAAAAGGAGAGGTGCTCTGTTTAATCTGGCGGGTCAATAAATAGTTAATGATAATGGCACCACCGGTACTTTGACCAAATACGTGCAGAGGTAAGGATTCAGTTCCAGTATGCTGGCGTAAAGCAGATGCCTGCTCTAACGCGGCACAAAATACTTCATCATATTCTTTAAAATCACTGATCGCCGCACGCTCACCCGTAGACAAACCATGCCCCGGCAAATCAAAAGCAAACACATTCCAGCCTTGCTGCAAGCAGAACTCAATTAAGCTGCCATAAATACCGACATGATCATAATAACCATGCATTAAAACAGCGGTGCCTTTAGCCTTTTCTTGAGTAAAAATCTGCGCCGTTAAGGTATATCCTGCGGCCGAAAAGCTGCCAATATGATGTTTCAATCCGTCATCATGTGTAGAAAAATCAATTTGATAATAGTGCAGGTAGCGCTGCTGAACCGGAGCAATGTCGGGTAGCTGCTGCCAATTTAAAGGCTTTAACGCATGCTCTAGTTCACTTGCATCCCAATTTGGCGATTTCACACTTCACTTCCTATAGACCTAAATTGTGGCCAATGATTAAGACTAGGTTAAGAGTAGCAAGGCCAGATGAAGAATTCACGACTATAAAATATTTTTCTCTAAATAGCAGGCGAAAAAAAAGGCCACCGAAGTGACCTTTCTTTTACTCTTTAGCTTGAGGCTGTGAAGCCAAAAACTTATAGAGAGTAGTACATGTCGAATTCTACTGGGTGAGTAGTTTGCTCAACACGGTAAACGTCTTCCATCGCTAATTCGATGTAAGCTTCGATCATGTCTTTTGTGAAAACGTCGCCTTGAGTCAAGAAATCCATGTCTTCTTTCAAGCAATCGATCGCTTCACGAAGGCTACCAGCTACCTGAGGGATAGCAGCAGCTTCTTCAGCTGGAAGGTCGTATAGATCTTTATCAGCAGCATCGCCAGGGTGAATCTTGTTCTTAACACCGTCGATACCAGCCATCAACATAGCAGCGAATGCTAGGTATGGGTTAGCCATTGGATCAGGGAAACGTGCTTCGATACGCTTACCTTTTGGAGAAGCAACGTATGGAATACGGATAGAAGCAGAACGGTTACGTGCAGAGTACGCAAGCATTACTGGCGCTTCGAAACCTGGGATAAGACGCTTGTAAGAGTTCGTTGATGGGTTAGTGAACGCATTCAACGCTTTAGCGTGCTTGATGATACCGCCGATGTAGAAAAGAGCCATTTCGCTCAATCCAGCATAGCCGTCACCAGCGAATTGGTTTTCGCCGTCTTTCCAGAAAGACTGGTGCACGTGCATACCAGAACCGTTATCACCGATAACTGGCTTAGGCATGAAAGTAGCTGTCTTGCCGTATGCAGCAGCAACGTTATGAATAACGTACTTAAGCATCTGAACTTCATCAGCTTTCTTAACTAGAGTATTGAACTTAACGCCAATCTCGTTTTGGTTAGCAGTCGCCACTTCGTGGTGATGTACTTCAACATCAAGACCGATAGCCATCATAGTATTACACATAGCTGCACGCATATCGTGAGAGCTATCTACTGG
>CAJVZR010000044.1 GCA_913019965.1 uncultured Oleispira sp. | reverse complement strand
TTTTTTGATGATTTGTCTCATCAAGTAAAACATCTTGATCATTGGGTGCTTATTTCAAGTGCAACGGCTGATGTCGGGGCTACACCCGGGGCGATCAAATTCTATAATGACAGGCTGGTCCTATTAGCCGAAATGGGCTGTATTGGTGCCGTTTCTATTATGCCTAATAGGATGCTCGTTCACCTTACCAACATGGTATTTGACGCTAGTATTATTCCGCAACTCACGTCGAATGACCCTGAAGAAATAGAGTCTTTCGTAAGAGCGTTACTAGCGCCGTATGAAACTTAAATGAATTCCATCAGGGCATTTAATCACAAGCTCCCTCTATGCCTGCTTCACCAAAACGGGTATCAATACTGCTAAAGTCAGTGCTTTCTGCAAAGCTCAATAAACAGCTGGCGGAACTTGAGTGTAAATAAGGGCCCGCCATACCTGATTGGGTTGTATAGCCCCATGAGTTTACAGACATGATTGGGCCATTGCCTGCGGTTACTGGCTGTAACCACGGGCCACCGGAACTACCTCCTGATAAATCACAGTGGCCTAACCACCAGTTTTGAGTGCTGCCTTCTTTATAATCGACCGTGGTCATATCTTCTGCACAATACATAAAGTTAGGGTCTTCGCTATAGCTGTAACCAAGGGCATGGGTATAGTCGATACTGCTGGGGCCGGGATCACCATCGTTAACATAAGGTGTGGCAAAACTTAATGGCAGACCTCCTGCGGCGGCTTGCAAGCCAGCAATACCTGGGCCTTCATGAGCGCCGCTATCGCTATCGTCTACGACGTAATAGGCATAATCCCAAGGAATGTTATTCGGGAAGGTACGGCTGCTCCAGTCATCATCCACAACGGCAAAGTGCGGGGTCCAGCAGCCCATAGGGTCATTGCTACAGTCTCCGTCTGTTCGTGTACCTGTGGTTGCACCTTGATTGGGAATAAACAGGACGTTACGTGCAAAGGCTTTATTCGCATCGTCATAAGCGCAATGCGCTGCGGTGATGATGATCGCACGGCCATTATTACTGGTATCGGTATCGGAGTCGTTAATAACGGTGCCGCTACACACGTAGCCATCCCATGGGCCTTTGCGTTTACGATTACTGGGCATCTCAAAATAGATGCGGCCCGCAGCGGTGAGTACCGCGCCCCCATGACTGCCTTCAACTGGCCATTGCGCATTTTGGATTATGCCATCAGCTGGGGGAATGACGGGAGGCTCTTCGGGTGGATCGATTGGAGGCTCTGCCCCTGTCGCGACATCAAAATTGAAGGCTGCTGAAGTGATTTGATTTCCGCCTTTTTTGGCTCTGTCTTTCGCTTCTACCCACCATGCCCAGCCAGTGCTATCGCTAAAGCCTCGTAAGGTCACAGCCCAAGTATTCGCGCCAGTAAGAGTCGCGCGAAAGCTTTCGGTATTACCGGCGGGGTATTGAATAACAATACTGACACTGCGTACTCCAGTATCAGATTCGAATTCGTTATCCGTCACCTGCGCGCTGAACAGGCTGCTATCCCCGATGGTTGCCCCATCTGCAGGAAATCGATTATTAATATCAGGGTCTGATGTATCGGCCGCTGTAATTTGCCCTGCCAAACTCTGTCCATAAGGGCTGAAACCGTTTTTACGGCTACCCATGTAGGCTTTACCTTGCGGGTCTAAGAAGAAGTCTCGGGGTTGAGCGGATTTTATTCTTGCAGGAGTCCAATGCTCAATGACTTTGGCTTTATGCACCGAGCTTTTTTCTGCCGCTTGAACAGGTATGGAGAAGACTAATAAGACGATGAAGGCGATTAATAATTCTATGATGAAGTTATGGCGCTGAGTCAACATAGTGCTCTCCTACGACAAGTACCTCTTCATTATATAAATTTAATCCGTATTAAGTGATGGCTATTCGTGCTTGAGCTAGACGAAAAAGGCGCTATAAAGCGCCTTTTAGAGGATGTTGTTATACAGCAGCAATAACGTTTAATTGTTGCCTGCCTTGGCCTGAACTTTGATTATTTAATTTAAACTGCTTAACGAAGATACCAACTCTTCTCCTAATCCTTGGTTCGTCGCCGAACCTTCCATCGCTTGCTCAGTATCTTTTAAGATTTCACCGATATTCTGCAGTATTTGAGTAGCGTCATTCACTTGAGAGTCAACATGGCCAATCACCGTACTGGCCGCACTCGCACTTTGCTGTGAGAAGCTGTTTACATTTTCTAAGCTGCCTGCGATTTCATCCGAAATATTTTTACTTTCGCTGATGCTATTCACCACGGTTTGCTGCTGTTTCATGATGCTATTCGAGATGTCTAAGATTTTATTCATCTCTTGCTGAATTTCTTCTGCAGAGCCATTGGCCGTACTGGCTAGGGTACGTACTTCATCGGCCACCACAGCGAATCCTCGTCCGTTCTCCCCTGCTCGCGCGGCTTCAATCGCGGCGTTGAGAGCCAGCAGATTCGTTTGGTCGGCAATGCCTTTAATATTATCCACCAGCTGGGTCACGGTTTGGTTATTGGCATTAAAGCCTTCTAACAAGGTAGTGAACTCTTCAATATGGTGTTCGGCTTGGGCGATGTTGGTGCTGAGAGTCTTTAGGTGTTTTAGGCTGTCACCGCTATGGCTAGCGCTTTGCTCGGCGAGGTTCACCGACTCTTTTGATATCTCCGCCATGGATTGAGCAGAAGAAACAAAGTTCTCGGTTAAGTTGTAATTATTTTGCACCTTACTCAAGCGATGACTCGATGAACGATTCACTTCACTCGCGGTTTGAGCGATTTTTTTTGCTTTATCAACTAGATGGTTCGACATCAATTGATCATAACATTGAGCCTTTCGTTGCAGCTCTTCTAGCTCATAGTTATTGATTGTTGTTTCATTTTTATTATGTTTTTTGCTACTAAAAAAGCTCATGTTTTGATTCCGCGCCTAGACATATTTGTTTAAGTGTAGACGCGTGTTGGGTTTCAGCTCGTTTTTATGCTGATATTTAAGAATTTTTTAAGCTTTTCTTTAATAGAGCATCAAATACGAAAGGTCCGAATGGCAAGATAGACGCAATGACGCCGCTCGGCATCGCCCAAAGTGGCATTTTCACCTTATTGGCCGTGCCCATTAAAATAACGATGTAAGCGATGAATAATAGGCCATGGGCCATACCAATGTATTTAACCCCTTCTGGGATCCCCATCATGTATTTTAATGGCATGGCGATGCCCAATAATAATAAAAATGAGGTGCCTTCTAGATACCCCATAATAGTTAAGGTCTTTAGGCTGGAGGTTTGTTCATCGGTTAGTTCAACGGATGTAGTCGCGGTGGAAGCTTGGGTCACTTGGATTACCTATTATTGTATACGGCAGGAAGGGCTTTTATTAATGACTATGATACCGATTCACTCATATTTTTGTAGTATTTAAGTGTTAGCGTATGTCAGTTTTGATTAAGCTTAATAGCTGGCTTGTTCGGTTAGGTGGTTTAACGCATCCAGCTCCCCAGTACGCTCCATGTCCTGCAGTAGCTCGGTTAGTTCGGCGGCTAATTTCGCTCGACTTTCATGGATATAGTGATACAGCTTCACTTCTAAAATAGACGCTTCACTAATATTTACCTTACCTTCCATTTGATGGGCAGCGATATACTTCTCAGCATCCAGCTTGGGAAATAAAATCACCTCCACATGTTCGTTTAATAACACTTTAAACAAACTATCGATGCTATTCACTATCTGACGCTGATGGTTCTTGGTTAACCGCTCCGTCAGCTCTACCCCACGTACAACCCCTACATGTTTACCGATTAACCCCGCAATGCCCGTCACTTTTCGCTCGCCCTTACGGGTGATGGCCATGACTTTTAAACTACCAATGGCCACAGGAATACGAATCATATTATTGAGCGTTTTCTCTAGTGCTTTAATGCGCATTAATTCGCCGCTAACTTGGCCATTGTTAGCTTCTACAAGTGAGCGTTTACCCGGGTAACGAATCAACTCAAAATCATGCCCGAGCCGTTGGTAGACTTTACGCATGACCTTGTAGGTAACGTCAATTTGGGTCGTATCATGATTGAATGAAGAGATACGATATTGCTTTGCGCTGCTTGTATTCGCCAACAAGAGCGTGACACAGGCGAAAGATAGTATTAATACAACCTGTCTAATGTTCAAAATTCCCTCTACTTGTTTTGCTTTTGGGCTTCATTGCTCTGTTCATTGCCTTGAATGATAGCGTTCACTCAATTCTAGCAGAGATCATTCATTGTTGGACCATACCGCGAATTCATTACCACTAGGATCGGTAAAGTGAAAACGTCGGCCTCCGGGAAATGGAAATATAGCTTTGACGATGCTGCCCCCTGCCGCTTCGATGGTTTTCTGTGTTTGCTCTAAATTATTGCTAAATAGCACTAATAACGCACTACCACTGAAGGTTGAAGCAGAAAGATCGGCACTGTAAAAGCCCCCCTCTAAGCCAGCACTGTCCGCAGAAAAGGCACTGTATTCGGGGCCATAATCGGTGAACTGCCAATTAAAGGCTTGCTGGAAAAATGCTTTGCTGGCGATTAAATCTTTGGCGGGGAATTCTATGTAATTGATTTTTTCATGTTCGGCGCTGCGCATCATTTTTGTCCTTTTTAAACATCGGTGAACTAACTGCTACTTTAGGCATCTGATTCCTTAATGATGCCGAGCGAGAACTGCTTACTTGCTGTCCGTACTCCATATTAGTAGATCAAAAACTTCTCGGCAATGGCGCATTCTTTTCAAACTTTTAATGAACCTTGAGAATATGATATGAATTTTTCAATACTGCCTAAACTATTCTTTAGCTTATTGCTCACCCTACCTTTTAGCGCTCAAGCGGAGCCCGAACTCTATACTGGTTTTTTCAGTGACTTAGCCGTGTCTGGTTACGATACTGTCGCTTATTTTCGCGAAGGTAAAGCCATAGAAGGTATTGAACGATTTAGTACTCAGCATAAAGGGGCTACATGGCAGTTCAAAAATCAATCTAACCTCGATGCGTTCTTACTTTCCCCTGAAAGCTATGCACCACAATATGGGGGGTATTGTGCTTGGGCCGTCGCTCATGAAAATACTGCTAAGGGTGATCCCCAACAATGGCATATCACCAACGGTAAGTTGTATTTAAATTATGACATTAAGATCAGAGGACAATGGTTAAAAGATAAAGAGGCTTTAATTACTCGCGCTGATGCCAATTGGCCACAGGTTTTGGATTAGTTTTTAGATTAATTTTTGGGGTGACATTGGCATGAAAAACAGGGAGGTTAGATGACCATCCGCATAACACAGATTTGTCTCTATTTTATTTTTTGCACTCTTTTACGTATTGGCCCTTGGCGCTACTTTCAATTGAATGCGAAGTATTTTAATCACAACAAAGGGATCTTTTCCAAACTGGATATGGATCAACTCATTCCGCCCAATTGGCGTTTATCACAATGGGTTGATCACCCAGCCATTATTCCCGAAACCTACCCTGTATTTTTGAAACCGGAATGGGGGCAAAACTCCAAAGGTATTCAAAGGGCTGATAATCTGCGGATGTTTAAGCAACTACGTTTATTAAAGCCACACTCTTCTGTGCAGTATTTAGTACAGCAAGGCGCTCAGCAAAATGGGGAGTTTGAGGTATTCCTAATTCCTCAGCCCGCTCATTGTATGCCAACCATTTCACCAACGGATACTTCTAATGAGTTAGTGGGCACGCTTTCAATTACTCAAGTTATTAACCGCAGCAACGAGCAATATCCTATCAATGGCATCTATAACTCAGCGACTGAGTATGTGGATGTTAGCGACCAGCTATCCGTGCAAGAAAAACAAAAGCTATACGCTTTATTACGCACCCTTGGCCCCTTTAATATTTGCCGTACCGGTTTGCGTGCCAATTCACTTGACGATGTATTAGCAGGAAAATTTCATATTATTGAGATTAATTTGTTCTTTCCCATGCCGTTAATTTTATTGTGCAAAAATGTTTCATTAATCAAAAAGTATCAATTCATGATCCGTAATATGTGGCTACTCGCCAAAGTCACCAAAGCGATGCCGAAGGATCAACCTTTTAAAGACATCTTCTTTAAAAAGCTAAGCTTTTTCTACCAAGTAAAAGATTTTAAACAAAAAGAGAGTAACGAATGCCAACGTTAATACTGTCGCTTAAGAAAACAATTTACCAATGGGTCAGCCAGCGCTTTATGGATGGCTGTAGCAGCTATAACGATTTAACCGTACGCCGTAACTGTCGCTCTAAAGCTCAAGCCCGGGCCGTATTTGCCGACAATAATATTCCCCATGCTCAAGGACTTATCTTTTTAAATCCTTTGAAGGCCATTCGATTTGCTCAACAACATGGCTTTCCATTGGTGATCAAACCCAATGTCAGTGGTTTTTCTCGCGGCAGCCATTTTCCTATTAACAGTTATGCTGAATTATGGAAGGCCATTTTTTTGGCTAAACTGTGGTGGCCAACAACCGTGGTTGAACAATATTTATTGGGTAAAAACTATCGTGTGGTGGTTGTAAAAAATGATCAAGGCAATGCTGAAATCATGTCGGTGATTGAGCGTTTCTCCCCCACTGTTTTGGGCGATGGTATACATTCCATTGAGCAATTAATTGATCAAGAGAACGCTGTTCGTGAAAGCATGGGGCTGTATCCGGTGATACACCCATTAAGCAAAGGCTCTGTTACCCAGAAATATTTAGCCAAGCAAGCTTATACCTTGGCGACGATTCCCGATAAAGCCGAGCTGGTTACGCTATTTTATCGTATTTCTTTAGCCCCTGGTGGCGTAGTCTCGGTGATCGATCAGCAGACGATCCCTCAAGTAAATAAAGACTTATTCAACCATGTATTAACTCTGTTTAAGGCCAATATTTTAGGCATAGATGTCATTATGCAACAGGGCATCGAACAACCTTATGATCTTCAGGATTGTATTTTATTAGAGGTAAACTCTCGCCCCTATTTGAAAATGCACGATTACCCACGCTTTGGTCAAAAAGAAGACTTAAGTGCTTATTTCGATCAACTCGAACAATACGACATACGCCATGGGGATATCTTCTGATGAAAAAGGCAGATCGCCATGCATAAGATAATCTTAGGCAGTATTGAAGTGCTACATGAACTGGTGCAGTTTATTCAGCAGCTTGATGATGAATGCTATCGCTGCTCTCCTCAGCCTTTATTTGATAGCCCCATAGGCCATCATGTTCGTCATATATTAGATATGTACCAGGCTTTGATGCTCAGCGAACATAACTTGATTGATTATGACCTGCGTCGCCGTGGTGGCGAGGTGGAATCAAAGCGATGTGAAGCGTTGAAAGAATTAGTCGCCGTTGGAAACTGGTTAATAGGCTTAAGCCAAGATCAGTTTAACGAAGTAAAGATTGTTACTACTGAAGTGTGTTTATCGCAGCAAAGCAGCGAACGCTTTACCTCAACTTTTGGCCGCGAACTGTGTTTTGCTTCGAGTCATGCAACCCATCATTTAGCGCTATTAGTCGCCATTGCTAAGTCTTTGAATGTAGAGGTGAGCGGTCAGCTCGGGATTGCCCCGGCGACCGCTTCCTTTTTACGTCAGCAAGCTACGACTGGCTTGCTGCAAGATTAGTTCTGGTAACGTAAGTTAGCCGAGAAGTCTTGCTTTTGAGCTTCGCCCATATGAATGGTGAAGGTTTCGTTATCACCAATTGAGTCAGACCAAAGGTATAGATAATCCTGCCATGAACCTGAAGGCCAGCGTTGTAGATAATAATCAACGCCATTGACGGTACTGCGATCCACAAAGGCAATCTGGTCGCCGTTCTTCAGACAATCACCATCGTCATTTAAGATGCGAATACGCAGCTTGTTCGACGCATCATCTTGCTTAGTGTAGAACGCGTAGTTACCACCACCGCCGCCTATCCACCAGTTCCAATAAGAACCCGCACGCTGGGCACCCTGCACCTGAATCCAATCGTCGTTACGGATACAGAAAGCGCGATTCTTTGGATACCAGTTATCTAGATTCATCACCGTCGCGGGATCACTTGCGTCACCCTTCACGGTTAACCAGCCATTGGTATCATTGCTATCGATTTTAACGAACTTACCATTGGCTTTGTTTTGGAACTGCACGCCTTGGTAAGGGTTGTTCACTGCACGGAAGCTCTCGGTACGAGTCTCTTCGTTAGCGTACGAGAAGCCCGCAATTGGATAGTGATCAGACAGTTCTTGGAAGCGGTAGTTACCGGTGCTCCAGTTAGTCGAGGTTACATCCAACGACTGGTTGTGCCAGTGGCTAGGTTGCGCGTGATTACGGGATACGAAGATATAATCTAGGTATTCGCTCGGTAGATCTGGGTAGTTATACGCAGCCATCCCATTAGATTCTGGATCCCAACTGGTCGAGAAACCGGCATAAGCATCTGGCTCGCTCACCTGTAAAGTTTCGATCAAGTCTGGGTATTCAGCGGTATGTTGAATCACGTTGAAATCACCGCCCATAAAGACGACTTCGTCGGCTGGGATATTATGGCCCGCGATGAAGTTTTGCATTTCAGTGAACTGACTCTTACGGGTCGCCGCTGGATCAGTACAAGCGCTATCTTCTGCTTGCGCATGCGTGCTGATTAGGTGGTAAGCCGCGCCATTTTTGTCGACTCGTGCATAAACAAAGCCTTTATTCGACAGATAATCTGCACCACAAGCATCTTTATAAACGTACTGAATTTGTTCTGTAATTGGCCAGCGGCTCACGATCGCGACGCCACCATCTTCTGGTGATAGATCGGCATAGGCGCCTAATGTTTGATCCCAACCACTCTTCGAACGACCCATAACTGGGGTTTGGTAGGGGTAATCGGCTTTTAAGCCATTCATTAATGTCGTCGCCGGAGCATTATCAAACAGCTCTTGCAATAAAATCGCATCTTGGCCTTTAACTACTTCTGATTGCGGAATCATTTGCGCGCGATTTTCATGACTCCAATCACCGGCAAATAGCTCGGGTAGCATGTAGACGTTATAGGCTAATAAGCGGAAATCATCGGCATAAGCTAAGCCCGTGCTTTCATCTGGCACCGATGGCGCGGGGACTGTTGGGGTCGGCTCAACTTCGACAACCGGCTCTGGTGTATTGGACATTGCAGATGCAAAGCCACTGGCTAATGTCGCGCTGATCGCGAGACATAAGGTGGTTTTATTTTTCATGGTGGATCCCGTTTTGACGTTTTTATAGTTATTCGGCATTTACGCTATAGACGATCTCTTAGTGAATCGTTCTATCAAAATCGGTGTCCCTACCAACTTATCAGTGCATAATAATGGATCTGTTCAAGCCAAGAATAGGCCCGACTAGGCCAATGTACACTTGTACTAAATTGGTCATTAATGGCTTTCGGCTGTCATGATTAAAGCTGTTGTCTAAAAAGAGCTGTGTTTAATACGATAATCTTTGGGAGAAATGCCGGTTCTTGCCTTAAAGGCTCGACTGAAGGAACTGGCATTGGAGTAGCTCAATAAAAAACTGATTTCACAAATCGAATTTTTTCGGGCACTCAACATTTCAACCGCATGGCGATAACGCTCATCGTCGATGAGCTGTTGATAACGAGTCCCTTCACTGGCTAACTGCCGTTTAAACGAACTTAAACTTAACCCCAGATGTTTTGCAGTCATCTCTGCAGTGGGCAAGCTAGCCCCCAAGTTCTCATTAATAAACGACAAGACTTTTTTACTCACAGGAGTCGAGTTTTCTTTATTACTTACCAGCTTTTTTGATTTGTTCAGCATCAACTTTTGCATGCCTGCATCGGGTAGATAAACCGGTAAATTCAATACTGACATATCTAGGATGATCTGATTTGTATTATGCCCCATTATTATCGGGCAATTTAAAATGCGCTCGTATTCTCGTTGTAATTCAATATTGTGTTTATGTCGTAATTTAACCGACTTGAATAGTATGTCCTTACTATGACGAGATCCGACGAGAAACTTGCCCATGTGAAAAATGGAAGCAATATTATGATCAACAAAATCAGCTTCTTCATTCGCACTTAGTGACGATACGCTTAAGTTATAAATAAACTGATTATCCACAATCTCATAACTGGCATTGAAAGCATCATTCATTAATTGGCTATATTCCACCACCAACTTATAACACTCTAATAAATTTTGGCTATTCATCCATACGATGCCCAATATGCCATAATCGGATGGATGGATATCGACTCCCATTTTCAAGGCGAATAGCGGATCTTTTAACGACCGAGCCACTCCTTGCCACAGCGTATTAATTTCTTTTATATCAATACGTAAATCTTTACTACGATGCCCTTGCTGAGCCTGATCATCAAACAGCTGGCCATAAAGCTGAGAAAAGTCTCGTCCTTTCGCTTCGTACGCCTGTTTAATCATCTGGATATACAGCTGTGAAACCGTAAATTGCATCGAGCCTCTACCTATAAGTATTTAATCAATTTGTCTTGAGTCATTGTCCCCTAGTATGCGGTATTCGTTGAACCTCAAGCAATACATTTGAGCCGATTGGATAAGTCAAAGAACGGTATGGGTAATTTTTGCCAAAAATAATTTGTTAAGGTTCAAGCTCTCATAATAAGGCTAAGGATGGCTAAAAATAATAAAGAGCTCAACATGAAAATACTAAAATATGGCGGACTGTTCACCGCCTTGGCATTCTCAGCCACGTCCCATTCTTCAAGCCATGATTCTCGTTGGATCGATTTTACCGGCACGGATCAAATCTCAAGCCTTGTCAGTGCCCAAGATGATCGAGGCGAAGGTAAAGCCTCGGCGATTTGTCAGTACTATCATGGCGAAGGTACCGACTACTCAGCATTTCACGGCCTAGGTTATTTAAAACAAAAAAGTAATGGCAGTTATGGCTGTGTTGGCAGCGTTGAAACCAATAAGATTTATTGGCATAACAACAACCCTTGGGGAACATCTCATTTTAGAGTACTGCCCAAAACCGCCCTATCTGGCACCGAGCAGCGCTGGACCGAATTTCGTGAAGATGATTTTGGCCGCTATATCGAAGCAACGTTTGAAGATGGTATCAATGCCCCTGTATGTTCCGTGCAGCACAAAATTGATGAATACCAAAACTATGAGAACTTTCATGGCCTAGGGTATGTAAAGTGGGATACCAGCAAGAACAGCTATCGCTGTGTTGGCAGCTTTGAAGACAAAATGATCTGGCAGCCCAATGGCAATGCCATGCAGTTTTCTCGCTTTAATGTGTTAAAGGCAGAAGAACCTGAAGTTTTAACCTCTGTGCCAAATGATACAAGCCGTCGCTGGACCTATCGTAGCTTAGGCAAGCCCAATAGCCAGGGCTTTACTATTTCAAACAGCGCGGATTATGAACCAGGCCAAGGCTCTTTTTCTGTCAGTCTGTGGTTTTATGTCGATAATTTAAGTGGCATTAAAAAGATAGCCCGTAAAGGTAATGCCGATAGCCAAGGTACTGGCTGGAGCTTATTTATGAATGGCAATAAAATTTATTTCCGTACCCGCTCCCCCGGCTTCAATTCTGACCAGGTCGCTCATATCAGCAATCCCGGCTGGCATCATTTTGTTGGTGTCGTTGATGCAGATAAAGATCGTCTATTTGCTTACCTGGATGGTTCACCAACGCTCGTTGATGAAGGTGAATGGTCCGGCAGGATTCCGGCCAATAGTAATATTACCAGCAGCCAAAGTCTGAAACTTACTGAAAGTTTTGCTGGTAATATCGCCACCGATTTACGCCTTTATAAGCGCGCTTTAAGCTGGCAAGAAGCAAAAACCTTAGCCCAAGTTCATAAACTGCCTGGCAATAGTATCCGCGTTGAAGAAATTGCTAACGGTACTTTCCAAATCGCTGAACGTTCAAATCAAAGCCATGATTTATTGCAATGGCAAATGGGAGATGGTTTGGAATCGTTCTTAGCTGACCGTCAATATACCTATGGCGATGGCGGTAAATATAAGCTAACGCTTACCCTAATCGATAATAGCGACAAACTTTACCAGCAGCATATTTCTCTCACTCCTTCTCTGTCTCAGTCTGCGGATTTTGTGAATAGTGCTATTTTCCGCCAAAACGATTTGGGTTATGCCTGTTTCCGTATTCCTGCGATTGTAAACGATACCAGTGATGGCAGCTTATTAGCTTTTGCCGAAGCGCGCACCGAAAGCTGCGCTGATCATCACCATAAAATTGATATCGTGATGAAACGTAGTTTTGATAATGGCCGCAGCTGGGAAGACTTCACGATTCTCGCCGAGAATGGTAATTTCGAAGTGCAAAATGTCGCTCCGGTTTATGATGCCATCGCAGATCGCACTGTGATTCTTTATAACTATCAGGCAGGCAATAGCACCACGGAAAAAGCAGCCCGCTTACACATGATGCGAATGACGGATGATGGTGGTGATAGCTGGACACCGATGAAAGATATTACCAATCAAGTGACCCACCGTCGCTCTAGCTGGCTGTATTATACCGATGATGCAGGTAATAAATTATACGATGCGCCTTATGCTTGGGGCAGCAGTACTGCGACCTTAGGCCATGCTATTCAGCTGGAGAATGGCCCTCACCCAGGACGATTAATGTTTATTAGTTACTACAGTTATGGCGGTGGTAATAATTATTCGATCTACAGCGATGACCATGGTGAGAGCTATAGTTTTAGTGAAGGTATGCCGACTTATGTTGATGGTCCAGGCAGTAATGTGGTTGCGGGTAATAAGCTCAATGAAGCGACCGGAGTTGAGCTTGCTAATGGTTGGATTCTTGCCAGTGCACGGGATTCTCAAAATGATACCAGCGCCCTCGGCCCTTATCGTCATCATACGTTAAGCCGCGATGGCGGTAGCACTTGGGGTGAAACCATTAAAGAAAAACAACTTGAAGATCCAAAAGTCTTAGAAGGTTATTTCAATGGTATCGCTGGTATTGCATCTGGATTATTACGCGTGAGTGAACAAGGTAAGCAAGACATTAATCGCCTTATTTATTCAGCGCCCGCAGCAGGTTGGCAGCGAGATCAACTGCAATTAAAAATGAGTTATGACGAAGGTAATACCTGGCCTATTGCAAAGACCCTGGCTTGGGGTGGCGCAGCGTATTCGGATTTGGTTTTACAGGACGATCGCCGCGTAGGGCTAGTGTATGAAATACCAGAGCAATACTTTGGTATTTCAACCGATACCATGGATGAAATACGCTATGTGAATTTTACGATGGATTGGTTAACCGATAATAATGAAGATACCGTATCGACCAACTTAGTCTCTGTCCCCAACGATCAAGACTATCAGTTCCTCGACACTATCACAGATTTTAATGGCAGTAATGGTATCAGCCTGGGACATAATCCCGATTGGAATCCAGATGAAGATAGCTTTACCGTCAGTTATCGCTTTATGGCAACACAAACTAATAGCAGTTGGCATCATCATGTAAATAAATCATCTAGGGATGATGTTAATGGTCGCGGCTGGATGATATTTCATGGCGGCGGCAATATTAATTTCCGTATCCGTGGAGATAACGGCAATGAAGGCACGACGATCAGTGCGCCTTTAAATACTGTCGATAAATGGCACCATGTTGCTGCAAGTATCAACCGTACGACCAACGAGATTCGTTTGTACGTAGATGGTCGCATGGCAAAAGCCAGCATTGCGCATCAAGGCAATAGTATCTCTTCCGGCAATGAAGACTTACACATCGCTCGCCATCAAGACGATAACGGCCACCAGTTTATCGGCAAGATGAAGGATGTACGCATCTACAACAGAGGATTAAGCTCCAAAGCGGTACGTGCTCTAACCGGTAACATGGATGATCAGGTTTGGATTCACTAATGCGTATGCCGCTATAAGAAGAGTATTCCCAAAGCAGCACCCCTTGCCCGACAATTGCTCAAAGCAATTGTCGGGCTTTTTTATTGCCAATGCTTTGCGGAATAAAAACGATATTGTTTTAAATAAAAAGCCGTTAGAAAGAGTAGCCATGGGCTCCGGCCATTCCACCAGCAATCGCCAATAGGCTTAAGCTTAATAAAATAACATGCATGAGGTGTAACTTTTGGAACGCTGCTTTACTATCTTGCTGCGCTAGGCGATGGAAAAATTGGTGCAAAAAAAGAGGCTCTAAGACAAATAAAACTAGGCTGAAGACAAACCAAATAAAGGTCATTAAATGCAGCCACCAGAACTGGGGCTCTAAGTAGCGCGACCAAGCATTGAGATAATCTAGCATCCACAAACCAGAGAGGCCGGTTAATAAGGTAGTGGCTTTGGCCTGAAAAGCAAAACGCCCTTCTAACCGTTCAAAGAGTTCTAAGCGCTTATCATCACTGGCTAGGTTCTTTAACGCGGGAATCAATACCGTGGTGACAAAAGCGACGCCCCCGATCCACATCACCACGGCGAGAATATGCACTACTCGTGCGAGCACAAATTGATCGAAGGTTTCCATAACAAGCTAGCCAATTGCTAAAAGCGATGAATTGACTCTAATCGATTCACATCAAGTCCTCCTGATGTGAATCAAGGTTACTAGCAATAAAGACGTTCAGCCCAGACTGTTAAGCCTGAGGCGACGCTGCCAAAGTGATCACCATCAACCACGTCAACATCGCCCATCTTTTGCTTAATCGCTTTACGAATAACAGGCGATTGGCCTGAACCGCCAGTGACATAAACCAGGTCTGGTTTGCAGCCCGCCTGCTTAATCGCTTCGTCCATTAATGCGGCCATTTTTTCTACTGGGCGGTTAACCGCTTCGGCAAAGCGTTCACGACTTATCTGCTCAGAAAAGTCTTTTTCGATATACGACAAATCAACCTGATGCTCTTGATCATTCGATAGCCCAATTTTGCATTGCTCGCTGCTGCGCACGAGGTGATGATTTTGTTTATCATCGCGCAGTTTTACAAAGCGTTTAATCAGTTCAGGCTCGGCGCAATCACGCACGAGTTGATCGAGATAGAGTTCCGTTTGCAAACTATTAAAATTACTCTGGGCGCTGATGTCGTTGGTCGCAACCGCATCTAAAAAGGTTTTAGTTGAGATCGGCTTGCCGTTTTTAAGCTCAGTCCCCATACCAAATAATGGCATTAAACACTGGCCCGCTAGGGTGATATCCAAATCATTGCCGCCGACTCTTTCACCACTATGACCAATAAAGTCTTGCTGGCGCTGTTCTTGATTTTTATGATTTGGCCCCATGCGCACCATCGCGCAATCGGTGGTCCCCCCACCAATATCGACCACTAATACGGTTTTATCTTCGCTTAGTTCTGCTTCGAAATTTAATCCTGCCGCAATCGGTTCAAATAAAAATTCGACCGATTTAAACCCCGCGCGCTTGGCCGCGATGGTAAGAATATCAATCGCTTGTTTATTGCTTTGCTCGGCGTTGAGTCCTTGGAAATTTACTGGACGGCCAATCACGGTATGTTCTATTGCAGAATTAATACCCTGGGCTGCGGCGCTTTTTTCCGCTTGCTGCTTCACGTTTTGCATCATCGCTGTGACAATGTCTTCAAAGAAAAAAACTTGTTCTGGGCGTAAACCGCTAGCCCCTAAAAATGACTTAGGGGATTTAACAAAGTAGCCTTCTTCGGGAAAGTCGTAATATTCTTCGAAGCCTGCACGGCCAAAAAATAAACTTTGGTCGCCGCTATCCAAACTTTCTTGCTGTCGAATACGACGGGCCTGAGCCAGTGCATTCGCGCGTAAAGTTAAGAACTCTTGCTTGAGTTCGCTATTGTGAATATTGAACCCAACTTGCTCACAAATAAGCTCACGCTCTAGGGCATAAAGCGTTGAAGGCATAAAGGCCTTTCCTTGCTCTAAAGCTAATAATTGAACCTGTGAAGAAGTATTGGGTGAAATAATACCCATGGCACAATTGGATGTGCCATAGTCAAAACCGGAAAACATAATAAACCTATAACAATTGAAAAGCGGAATAAGCGGCAAATAAAGCTAAAATAATAAACAAAGCACCACTGAAACGATGTAATAACGCGATAGGAAAACGCTGTAAAATTGTTTTCCCTGCCCAAACCGCCATGATCGAAGTCGTTATTAACGCCAAAGTAGAACCTATCCACACGGATAAAGGACTGCTATGGCTGCTTAATCCCACCACGGCGAGCTGCGTTTTATCAGCAAATTCAGCGACGGCGATCAAGGCAAAGGTAGATAAAATGATATGTTGCTTACTTTTAAAGGCGAGATCAGTTTCATCCAACGCTTCTGTTTCTGTTTCTTCTTCACTCTCCCCATCCTCTTGCGATAAAAGAGCATGAAAACCAAATAACAAAAACATGGCACTTACTACCAGATAAATAGCCAGCTCGGGAATCCAGTTAGCGATCGCGCTGCCAAAGACAACGGCAAGAGTATTTAAAACTAAAAAAGCTAGAATCGCCCCAACGGCCACCGGCAATGCGCGATACCGTATAGCCAAAGCCATGCAGACGAGTTGACTTTTATCGCCAATCTCGGCTGCAAAGATAAGCAGGTAACTAGTCAACCAATCCATACTGGTCTCGTAAAATTTCGATAATTTCTGCTTTTGGGTTGTCCGATAATACGATTTTTTCACCGATCACTTTTTCTGCAATGCTTAAATAAGTTTTCGACAAATCCATCAAAGCACTGGCAGGTAGTTCATTATCACGGGCAAGCGCTGAACGCTCATCCATACGGTCTTTGTTTAATAAGATGTCTGAGTCTTCGAAGTGGTTCAATAAGAACTGGCGGAAGCCTTCTTTAGAATTCTCTACTACCTTACCATCGCGGTACTGAGCACCATCCCAAATACGGGAAGAATCAGGGGTACCCACTTCGTCCATGTAGATTAGCTTTTCATTACCCGCAGCGTCATTGACATAGCCAAATTCAAACTTGGTATCGACAAAGACTTGATCGATGTTTGCTAAAGCCGTTGAGATCACGCCAAAGCCTTCTTGCAATAGCTTCTCATATTGCTCGATGTCACTGGCTTTAGTGAAATTGAACGCTGCAAAGTTATCTGCAATATTGGCACGCGTAATGTTCACGTCATCTACCGCTGGAACGCCAGGAATACCTTCTAAGATACCCTTGGTCGAAGGCGTGATGAGCAGCTCTGGTAGCTTCTGGTCTTTTGTCAGCCCTTCTGGCATTTGAATTCCGCAGAAGTCACGCTCGCCCTTGCTATAAGAGCGCCACATAGAACCTGTGATGTACTGGCGACAGATCGCTTCAATCATCACTGGGCGGGCTTTCTGCACAATCCAAACGAATGGGTGTGGAATATCAAGAATATGGCTATCGGCTAGACCTTGCTCACGGAACAAGCGGAACCAGTGGTTGGAGATGGCATTCAGTGCCGCCCCTTTGCCTGGAACTCCCTTCATGCCACCTTCCCCGCGCCAGATGCAATCAAAGGCGGAAATACGGTCACTGATCACCATTATGGCCAAAGGCGCATCACTGGCGACATCGTAGCCTTTTTCAGCGATTAGACGCTTACTATCAGCCTCGGTTAACCAATAGACCGAGCGTACTTTGCCGCTATGAACAGGCTTATCGCTACGGATTGGAAGGTCGTCATTCACTGCTAAAATTTGATCTGCAAGACTCATAATTAAGGCCTCTAGCTGGCTAAACCGCTAACAAATAGGAATAGGGGAAATAATGGCGCGGATTCTACCAGATTGGCCGCCCGCTAGCACTTGCCAATTCAATTCGCTACAGTAGGGCCTGACTGAGATATTGTGAATAAGGACATTGGCCCGTTCGATGCTATTACGCACCCGCTTTTACATTCCACCCCTGAAGCCCGACCACTTAGTGCGCACCGAGCTGATGCAAGCATTGCAGCAATCCCGAGGGGGTGAGCTGGTATTGATTTCTGCCCCCGCAGGCTATGGTAAAACAACCTTAGTTAGTCAGTGGTTGCACACCCATTCTCATAGCTTTGCTTGGCTGATTGTGGATGCCCAGCAGACAGTTGCTGAAGTATTTTGGCAGCATGTCATCGGCGCACTGCAGACCCTAGTCCCCGATATGGGGGAGCAAGCCTTAAATCTATTGAGCGGCCAAGGTGTAGAAGCTTCGGTGATTAGCCTGTTGAATGATCTTGATCGCTTGGATATTGCCCAAGAATCAGACCATGCTTATACCCTAGTAATGGATGATTTGCATAAAGCTGAGTCTGATGAGATTTTGTCTTCATTAAATTTGTTTCTCGACCATCTGCCCCCCAGCTTGCGTATTGTAATGACAGTACGCCAAGACCCCGCATTAGCACTAGCCCGGCGTCGCGCTAATGGCCAACTGATTGAAATACAGCAGCAGGATTTAGCCTTTAACTCGACAGAGTGCCAACATTTCTTACAGAAAAAATTGAAGACTAAGATTTCCGCAGAATTTGCCGAAGATTTAATTAACGCAACGGAAGGCTGGATTACCGGCATACAATTATCGGCGATGTCCTCCTTGCCTGCGCTATCAGTTCTGCCAGCTCAGGGGGATAAAGGCCAAGAGAAAAAATTAAACCGTGATATGGCGGATTATTTATTCGAGGAAGTGTTTTCCCAACAGCCAAAAGCATTGCAAAACTTTTTATTATCGACCGCAGGTATTGAGAAATTCTGCCCCGCGCTGACCAATGCATTGTGTGAAATTGATGGTAGTTATCATGTGATCAAACAATTGGAAGCTGCCAATTTATTCATTATTGCTTTAGATAACCATAGAAGTTGGTATCGCTATCACGACCTATTTCGCCAATTTTTATTATTACAGCTACAAGACTTACCGAATAAAAAGCAAAATATTCTGCATAGCCGAGCTCTCGACTGGTTTGAGAACTCAGGTTATTACGAGCAAGCTTTCCCCCATGCTATTGCATTACAAGACTGGTCTAAATGTGAGCGGCTTTTTAGCCAAATAGCCGAAGAAAAGAAGGACTTAGGCTTAGCACATTCACTCGTTCAGTTTTTGCCAGAACTACCAATAGCCTTGGCTGAAGCGCTAATTCAACAGTACCAGTTAGATCGTTTACCGACGAATAAGCCAATTCCGGCCCTAGCCGATCTAGTAGAGCCATTGACTAAACGAGAAGCGCAGGTGATGGCCCTTGTGCAGCAAGGGTTGAGCAATAAAGACATTGCCGAGCAACTGCATATCTCACTCAATACCCTTAAAGTTCATATTCGCAATCTCTATGGCAAGATGGGGGTAGAAAACCGGACACAGGCCTTACTCAAGATGGCGCATTAATTCGTAAATTAAGTCATAACTTAAGCGGCATTGATTTAACCAATTAGTTAGTAAAAAAATAAAGCGAATCGATGAAATAATACTATAGTAAAACAGTCAGGTAATTTAACTTGAGGCCCATTATGCCCGATAGTTTGCTCATCCCTTCTTGTCCAGAAATTCTAATCGAATTGAACGCTACAATGAAACAGCAAGAGCCAGATATTCAAATAATATCGAGCCTTGTTAATGCGGATGTAGGTCTATATTCAAGTCTATTAGCGACCGTTAATAGCCCAGCACTTGGACTAAAGCAAACCGTTGAATCTGTTCCTCAGGCAATCACTTTATTAGGTCATAAGCGAACGTTTACCTTATTACAATCCGTGGTATTAAAGAATTCAATGGATCAATATGATCGACTGGACCGTTTTTGGGATACGGCCACTGAAGTCGCGGGTTTATGCATGCGCTTAGCCTCTCAATTCAGTATCATCAATCAAGATAAGGCTTATAGTATTGGTATGCTGCACGATATTGGCATCCCAGTCATGATGGCTAACTTTCCTAATTATAAGAACCTCCTACAGGAAGCTTCACAACTCAGTTTAAGAGACTTCTCTTCATTAGAAAATGATCACTTTCAAGTCGACCATTTTACACTGGGTTATCGTTTGACCAAGGAGTGGCATCTGCCCACAACCGTCAGCAAGGTCATTTTGCTGCAGCCACTGTTTGAAAAAGCATTTGATCACTCGATTAAAGTACACGAAAATTTATTGAGTTATTTGGCCATATTGATGCTCGCTAAAGATATCAGCAGTGAGTACCGCTATTTCTGGCGTTTAACCAGTGCCGATCACTTCTCTGATTATTTAATTCCCATTTTAGAATTTTTAGAAATTCCTAAAATGGAGTATTTAGATATTAAAGAGAAGATGATCGAAGATATTGAGGCAAATAACGAATAATAATTAGAATATTTTCGCAATAACCGACTCTGGCAGCTTTGGCATAACATTACGCAATAAGGCCCACGGCCAGCTCGGCACGACAATATCACTCTTGCCCTTTTCAATCGCATTCGCCATGGTTTTTGCAGCTACATCGGCATCAATAACAAAAGGGAACTTCTCTATATTCTCATCGATTTCAGTACGAATAAAACCTGGATGAATGGCTGTAACGTTAATATCTTTCTTTTTGTAGAGCTCGGTACCCACCGCTTGTAAATAATTGGTTAATGCCGCCTTTGATGCTGAGTATGCCGCACTGCCTGGTATTCCTCTAAATGCCGAGAAGGAAGATATGCCCACTATTTGGCCAAAGCCTTGTTGGCGGAAGATAGCCACGGCGGCATCAATCGTTGCAATGGCACCAAACAAATTGGTTTGCAGTATTTGCTTATCTTTTGTTAGATCACCATTACCGGTTCTACGCACCCCTGTGATACCCGCATTAGCGATTACGATATCAATATTTCCCAGAGTTTGTTTTAACTCGTTCAGTACAGTAGGAACAGTATCAAGTTCGTTCACATCCAGTGCGGAGGTTATTATTTGCAGCTGACTATGGCGTTCTGTCAGGGTGTTTTTAAGCGACTCTAGCTTTTCTGTACGACGCGCACACAAAGCAATATTGTAACCACGATTGGCAAATTCATGGGCTAATGCCGCACCAATACCCGAGGATGCACCTGTAATTACTACGCTTTTAGTCATGATTTATAATCCCTATTTATTAATGGATAAAGTGTGTTCGAAAGCAAAAATGAAGTAAAGAGAAGAAGCTGACAATCAGGGAGCTAATAACGCCAATGATCCTATCGTTCCGTATAACATTTTGTCGATTATTGATATCATACGGCTTTATTTAACCCGATTTGGTTTCCCCTACAAAAGGATTTTGTTGTGTATTTAAAATATCTCACCCTAGTATTTATTATGCTTACTCCCAGCTTAGGGATGGCATCCTCGAAAATTGATGATAAAACCGGCTGGCATGTTGGCATAGCGCCTTATGGCTATTTAGACAATTCGATTGAATACGAAAATGGGGCAAAAAATAGTAATACTCATCTTAGTAGCAGTGTTTTCTGGGGAGTAAACTTCGTCAATTGGTTAGGGTTAGAGAGCACCTTATTTTCATCGCAATCGACTGAAGACGATCGATCTTTTGTTGAAAGCGCCGCCTTTATTAGCCTTACGGTTACCCCTAAGCTGACTTACCATATACAACCCAGAGTTGCCTTGTACGTAAAAGCGGGCTATGCCTTTACCGGCTATGTGGAAGAATACGATGCGAACTTGAATGATGGCGAGAAAGAAATTTGGATGGGAACACTACCCACCTATGCCCTTGGCGCTGAATTCAGCCTATTTAAAGGGGTAAAACTTCGTGCTGGTTATGACCGTCTATTTGGAACCCTTGTTAATGATGAGGAAGATAATGGAGTTTCTTTTTCTGATTATAAGGTCGACGCAGAGAATTATAACATTAGTGTGCATTACCAGTTTTAACCCCTTCGACTAGAGCAAGGGGGGTCCCTGAGCAAGGGGGGTCAGAGTCTTTGATTTTTTAAAAACCCTAAAGACTTACGATCCCCTCCATGTTTTTCACGACAAGTGCCTATTTTCTCTGCTATCTTTCGTTTAAAACGATCATCTCCTAGAACCCAGTCTTTTTGAAGTGCCTCTCTAATTTCTTCTAAATCCAATTCAGGCATCAAGCCTTGAAATAAACTCCGATAAGCCTGCTGTCTTTTCTCACTATTTTCATCAAGTTTTAAATATTCATTATGCGGTGTGATTAATTTTACTTCACGACCTGCCCCATTATATTGAAAGCTAGACCACGGATATTCACTTGCATGGGCTACCATCCCCGCACGTACTGGATTCAATTCAATATATCGATAAACCGTTAATAAATAACGTTCGGTTTCCACCACACTGGATTTGAACCTACCCTCCCATAGAGTGCCCGTACGTTGATTCGCCGAATTAAAATAACGCACGTATTTACGCCCCAAACTCTGCATCATGCGACTTATATCGCCATCATCCATTGGGGTCACTAGCATGTGTACATGATTTGTCATTAAAACGTAGGCGTGTATGGCCACATCACAGGATTCTGCTGATTCTTTTAGGTAGGTTAAATACGTTGCGTAGTCCTGCTCGGTATAGAAACAAGGTTCACGGTTATTACCACGCTGAACAATATGATATGAACATCCCGGTACATAGATACGAGGTAAACGCGCCATTAGAATTCCTTTTCTAAATAATATGCCACGCTTATAAAATCAGTTTAACTTTCAGCAATCAATCAGCAAAAAGTCTAAAATCAAGCACTCTGACCCCTTGATCACTTTCAGCAATCAATCAGCAAAAAGTCTAAAATCAAGCACTCTGACCCCTTGATCACCCCTTGATCACCCCTTGATCGAAATTCCTTTTCTAAATAATATGCCACGCTTATAAAATCAGTTTAACTTTCAGTAATCAATCAGCAATAAGTCTAAAATCAAGCATTCTGCCCCCTTGATCCCTTGATCGATCAGCGTTATAGCCTAAAAGAAAAGCTCCCGACCCAAGTCCTTAGGTAATATCCGTACTCAATATATTCAAATGAATATGAAAATTTATCATTTGATAAATATTCAAAACCAAAACCTACCATACTTTTGTTTGAATAATCCGATCCTTCTTTTATGTCATATAATTTGGATCTTTCATATCTACTCGTCGCTTCAACTTGAGTATAAAATAAGCCACGACCCAGTTTTAGGTTCATCAAAAAGTTATCCGATAGAGGATAACTTAATTTAAAATTGGCATAAATATTCTGCAGAGTTTCTTCGTTATCATATAAATAATAATTAGTTTCTGTACCACCTTCATATACATCTCGATGATAGGTCCCTAAATAGTTATAGCCGGCCTCCACAAAAACCTGTCCATAACCAAGTTTTATGCCCGTCAATGCAGTGCCAATTCCAATACCCGGCATCAACTCAAAGACCTCATACATATCTCCTCCTTCATATTTAGGATTCAATACATTAGCAATCAAATATACATCCTGTGTATTAAAGTTAATAGGATCATGAGAATAAGAGAGTTGGGTGAAAGACAACAAGAGTAATGCGAAGATAAATTTCAAAATTAACAATCCATATTAAATATTTTTCCAATTATCTAACAAGGGTTCATTTAATACAACCAATCAAGGGGTCAGAGTCTTTGATTTACTTGATCAGATTTCCTTGATCATGCACAGATACGAGGTAAACGCGCCATTAGAAATTCCTTTTCTAAATAATATGCCACGCTTATAAAATCAGTTTAACTTTCAGGAATCAAACAGCAATAAGTCTAAAATCAAGTACTCTGACCCCTTGATCGGTTCATTAATAGTGAAGAGGGAAGTTCGCAGATAAATTTAGCTGGTTCTTGCTGTTTTAGTGCATGTTCAATTCTTTGATGATCTGCAGGGTGGGAGTCCCACGGATGAGTCTCTTGGTTTCCCATTGATTCTTTAACATATCTTCTTTCAGGTGCAGAGAGCTCGTTGGCGATGGAATTGATAGCCTTGGGGATATCTTTAAGAAGCATATTCTCATTCCAAAAATGAGTATTAATATCCTTCACTTTTTCCCGAGCATAATTGAGTTCATGCAATCTAATCGAGGTTGTTGAAAAATAATCACTACCTACTACCCTGCATTCATGATGATCAGCATTATATTCCATTTGGCGAGTCATATTTTGACTTATATATAAACTAGCTTGAAATAGATACTTAAAAATTTTCTGAGTTAACCAAATGCCGGCACTGGCCATCCAAATAGGAATAAGAACATAACCATTCTCATATTTATCACGCCAATTTTTTAACAAAAGGGCTAAGCCATAATTGGCAAATGCTCTTTCCTGCAGCCAATAATTAATAGTATTTATTACATAATACACTGTCATACCAAAGCGTTGAGAGAAATGGCCAAATTCATGTGAAATCACGCCAACCAACTGCCTCATATTCATACCAGAAAGCAAAGGAAGACCTAACGTTAAGACTAGATTTCCTGTTATTAAACTGCGCATGCCATTCTTCATCCCTGCCGACGCATTAACCGATTTATTAATACGAATTTCAGAAGGCATTGGCACCGACATATAACGACTTAATTTAGCGATTAAATAAAACAACTCTGGATGATCTTGTTCATCTAATATTTCATCATTGTTTTTTCTAGTTTGAGGAATCAAGGGCCGCAATAGAAATAGGCTTAACAATACGCCCATAAAGATTACGCTAAAGGCCACTAAGCCCTTAATAGCCACATTACCATGAAAATCTATAATCGAAGTTAAACTACTAATAAACCAGTATGTACCATAAACTGAGAATGAAGTGATCACCAGATAAAGCAAAGGTATGAAAAGGGTAAGTATAAACGTTACAATCAAGCCGATATTATACGAAAATGGGGTCTTTATCGGAGACATTTTGTGTTGAAATATCTTATCTATTTCATCTCGCGATAGTTTATTCTTTGAAGAGGTCGTCGATTTTTTTTCACTCTCGTTTAGAAGTCGAGTTTTCACCCCTAGAGCTAGTAAATTAGTTTGTAATTTTTTCGCCTGCACACTGGTTAAACCATTTTTAACAATTCTATTCTTTGATAGAAATTGTTTTGATTTATCAGCAGAAATCTTATATTGGTTTTGTAAATTTTCCTCGATATCTTCAACCAACATGCTCTCAACAAGCTTCCCTTGATATATTACTGAAAACTTCGCATCCATACGATTACCTTACTGCCCTGATTAAAATCTAATATTGTGAATAATATCAAATATACTAAAAAATAGATTTATAAACTAAGCTTACCTTCATATAAAGCAATACTTATTTACTAATACCCAAGATTCTCTTTTTTTCCTACAAATCACCTCTAGGGGTGATCTATTCATTATCTCTCTTTTATACGCTGTTATTGCCTGATCCATTCAGGCCTAAGCATAATAACAGTATAAAGAGAGCTGCTTATGAATAATGACAATATAAATCGTGACCGCATGGATGTGGATGTTCTGATCATCGGTGCGGGACCTGCGGGATTAGCCACCGCTTGTCGCTTGAAACAACTGAACTCTGATACCCATGTTGTGGTATTGGAAAAAGGCTCAGAAGTCGGCGCCCATATTTTGTCCGGAGCAATCATACAACCCACCGCGATGGATGAGCTGTTCCCTGACTGGAAAACCCTTGGTGCCCCGCTTAATACCCCTGTTATCGACGATGAGATTTATTACTTCAGCCAAAATCATGGCATTAAATTCCCTAAGCTGCTGGAGCCTAAACTTTTAAAGAACCACGATAACTATATCGTCAGCCTAGGGAATGTCTGCCGCTGGCTCGCGCAGCAAGCCGAGCAATTAGGGGTCGAGATTTATCCGGGCTTTGCCGCCAGTGAATTAATAATCGGTGAGAATAACCAAGTCACTGGGGTTATTACCGGGGATATGGGTATTGATGCTAATGGTGAACATAAAGAGAGTTTTATGGCGGGAATGGAAATTCATGCCCGCTATAGCGTATTCAGCGAGGGCTGCCGTGGACACTTAGGCAAGCAACTTATTAAGCACTACCAGCTTGATGTAGACTCCTCAGGAAAAAAGAAAGACCCGCAACATTATGGCTTAGGCATCAAAGAGCTATGGCAGATTGACCCCGAGGTAAATGACCTTCATAAAGAAGGCTTAGTATTGCATACCGCCGGCTGGCCGGTGAGTGAAACGCTGGCAAAAGAAAAAGCCGGTGGTGGTGGTTTTTTATATCACTTAGAAAACAACCAGATTTCACTCGGTTTTATTTCTGAGCTCGCCTATCAGCACCCCTTCTTTGATCCTTACCAAGAGATGCAACGATGGAAAACTCACCCGACTATTGCCAAATTTTTAAAGGGTGGAAAGCGCATTAGTTATGGCGCCCGTGCCATTGCTAAAGGCGGTTTGCAATCGCTACCTAAGATGCATTTCCCTGGTGGGTTATTAATTGGCTGTGACGCGGGAACATTGAATAATGCCAAGATTAAAGGCAGCCATACTGCGATGAAATCCGGCATGCTCGCAGCGGAGACAATCAATCACGCCCTCGCCTCTGGCTATATTCAAACAGACCTTGAAGAGTATGAACAAGCTTTTAAGGAATCCTGGGTTTATACAGAATTGCATCAGCAAAGAAACTGGGGCCCCGCGCGTCATCACCTCGGTGAAATTCTAGGGGGCATCTTTTCATTTATTGATATTAATTTATTTAATGGCAGGTTACCGATTACCTTACAAGACCCACAACCTGACTTTGCCGCGACACTCTCCAAAAGCGCGCAAAAAACCTATGCAAACGCGCAACCGATACGTTATCCCAAAGCGGATGGGGTATTAACCTTTAATAAACTCGATTCTGTATTTCTGTCGAGTACCAATCATAGCGAAGATCAGGTATGTCACTTACAACTCAAGGATAAAGCGATACCGATTAAGCATTTGGCTGAATTCAATGATGGCCGCAGTGAGCCCTCTTTATTTTACTGTCCTGGCGGAGTATATGAAAAACTTGAAAATGATATTGGAGAGGTTCATTTTCAAATTAATTCTCAGAACTGCCTACACTGCAAGACGTGTGATATCAAAGATCCAGCACAAAATATTAACTGGAAGATTCCTGAAGGAGGAGACGGGCCTAACTATCCTAATATGTAGAGGCCATATATTTAGAAGGGCTTGCAATGGTAAATATTACGCGAGCAATGATTTGCTCGCGTAATATCGGACCCATTTGCTCAGTGGTAAGGCTGGAATCGTTCTCTCCTTCCAGCCAATAGCGGCCTTCATTATCAATTTTAACAATGGTTTTAATAATGTATCCATAGCGAATATGACGACATTTGACCATACACCCCACCTTTAAATTTGCAGCAGAATTTCGTAAGCGGCATTGAAGTGAGCGCAATAAGATAAAACTTCCGTCGGTCAAGCGGGGATGCATACTCATCCCCGTCACTCGATTAATCGACAAACCTAACATTTAATTCTAGTTAAGCTTAGGGTATACAACGCTTTGCTCCGGAGGATAAGGACAGGTAGCGGTAAATGTTTCAACCCCCTTAGTCGCCCAGAATATTTCTGCAAAACGATTAACCTTAGTCAACAAATCCAAGGTTGCGGCTTTATCAATATGCTGTTTCGCTTTTGAAGCTGCTAACATAATGCCATGAGATAATTCGTGTAATTCAGGAAATTTTTCTAATTGTGGCTGCTTAATATAATCCCCCCATATTACGCGAATTTCTTCTTTTACTTTAAATCCATGCTCTTCCTTTTGTGCGACAAGGCGTGAAAATTGCGCTTGATCATTAGCACTTAAAGTATCTTTTGCCGCTATCTCTTCAAGAAGATCAACCATTCGAATCATAGTTAATACGGCAATTTGTGCACTGCTGGGATCATATATTTTGCAAGGAATATCACAATGAGCTGAAACACGAGAAAAGCTTTTTTTAGCATCTAAGGTTGATAGCAATCGATATAACATAAAATGTCCTAAGTAATTAAGAGGGGTTAATCAGTTTTATTAGTGCAGCACAAATTCCGACGTTTGAACTTGTTGCCAAGAAGCCTCTAGCGAAGCTTTGCAACAATCACAAATAGGGTTGTTCTTAGAAAACTCCATTAGCGTGATTAAACAGGTGCGAGCCGCCCTCATCACAGAGACATGAAAGTCTTCACCTAAGGATTTATCAGTGGATAAATTCATTACTGTTTTATAGCTGTGCATCAAAGGCTGTAAGGCGGCTTTAGGCTTATTCATTTTATTATTTAAACTGGAAAGGTTATGCATCACAGCAATCCATGCCATCATCAGCTGACTATTTTCTATATCGTGTTGCCATAAAGTCTCTAGCTGTTCGATAGCCGATAAATAATGAGCTTGAGCATCATACCAACGCTCTTGATCAAAACAGCAGTTGCCTTGTAAGACGATTTCTTTCCAAGATTGCATTGTGCCACCCAATACAAATGATATTGATTATCATTTATATTTGATTTAAACCCTATTGTAAATACTTAATATAATTAATTTGAATAGCCAAACATGCAATAATATCGACAGACAACAAATGAAACCTAGGTAAACATGGCAATGGATTCACCCATCCTTAACTTCTCAATCAACCCCATTGGTACAGTTCACTCTTGCTTTAAAGAAAAGTTTGCCATTCCTCGCCAGCCATCACTTGCCCTTGCTGCCCGTGGAGAAATTGAATTATTTTCCCCTTATGATGACCCATTAGCGATTGCAGGCTTGGAAGAGGTGAGTCACTTATGGCTCAGCTTTATTTTTCACCAAGCCATGCCAAAAGACGGTGAGGTACGCTTAAGAGTTCGCCCTCCTCGCTTAGGAGGCAATAAAAAGATTGGGGTATTTGCGAGCCGTGCAACCCATAGGCCTAATCCCTTGGGGCTTTCTGTGGTGAAGCTCGATGGCATCAAAAACGGCCGCTTGCAGATTTCTGGGATTGATTTATTAGACGGTACGCCTATTGTCGATATCAAACCTTACGTGCCCTATGCAGATGCTTTGCCAACGGCAAGTAATGCCATCGCCAATGAAAGCCCAGAGCTTATCCTGATAGAATTTACGCCTGACGCTCTGTGCTCTGCAATTGATCAAGGCAAACGATTAGGTCAACCAGTAAAAGAGTTAGTTGAACAAATGCTGGCGCAAGACCCTAAGCCGGCTTATCAAAATCCGGACCCAAAGCGAATCTATGGCGTTAAAATTTGGGACCTTGAAGTGAAATGGCTATATCCACAACAGGGCCTGATCACTGTTATCTCAATTTCAAAGTCAGGGTGATTTTATTTCAACTTATAAGCGCGTTGATAAAACGATGTTAAACCTTTCGCTTTAAAGCGCGGTTCTTCGCTTATGATATCGGCCTCTTCAATCAATTGTATGGGGTAAGCTCCTCCATACAGTGCTTCTACTTCGGCCGCAGGGACCGCAAATGGAGGGCCGCCTGCAATGGTTTGATCATAATCCAAAGTAATTAATAATTGAGGACTGTGCTGAGTTATTTTAACCATATGTTGCGCATACTCTAAGCGCATCTTTTCTGGTAACGCGATTAACGCAGCTCGATCATAAACAAAAGAAACTTCGCCTAAATCTTTTTGCGTTAACGAAAAATAATCTCCAACGAATATGGTTAACTTTTCAAATTGATAAACTTTTCCACCTTGCCAAGCTCTAATAGTCGGCTGCACATTTAATTGAGAAAAGATTTCTTTCACTGCAATTTCGCTTAATTCAACCGCTACAACTTGATAGCCCTGAGACAAAAGAAATTCAATATCTAACGTCTTACCACACAAGGGTATAAATATTTTTCCCGAATTTCTTAACCGTCCATTTACTTCAAATAACGCAAGGTTACGCTTCAGTAACGGATGGACATAATCGAGATGGAAACCAACTTGGTTTATCGCCCATTTGTTGTGCCAAAAAGTGTGTTCCATGTCCCAAACTCGCCTATTTTATTTTCTAATTAGTTACAGAAATATAACATAACTTTCATATATCTCCCTTTTAAACCACGAAATGCGCCACTCACACTATTGACTTATTTATCATCTTATTTTAGAAACTACAAGTTATTAGCAGTACGTAATAGACCTGCTTTACTAATGAGGTCTGGCCAAAAAAGATCGGAGTTTGAATATGCCTGCGTTAAAAAAAGCCTTGGTGGTAGCACTATCATCCACATTATTACATGGTTGCTTCTCTTTAGATTTTGGAGATGACGACGATGATGATCCTATTACACCCCCTGAAGAAACGACCAGTTTCTCCGGTAAAGTAGCCGATGGTTATCTTACGGGAGCAAAGGTCTGTTTAGATTTAAATTCAAATAAAGTTTGTGACCCTGGTGAACCTTCTACAATTTCTACCGCCGGAGGTGAATTTTCATTAGACAGCGTGACCGAAGCACAATTAGCAAGTGCCCCCCTATTAGTTGAAATCATTGTTGGCGAAACCGTTGACGAAGATAAACCAGATACTCCGATTGAGAAAAAATATACCTTAACCGCTCCTGCCGGTTATGAGTTCATTAGCCCATTAACCACTATGGTGCAAAGTGAAATAGAAGAAAATGATGTCACGCCTGAAGAAGCAGCGGGTAGCGTGCAAGCAAAATTAGGAACGACCTTAGATTTAGAAGCTGACTATGTGGCTGGCTCGGAAGATGGAACTGAGAATGCAGAAGAGTTCGAACGCTTGCATAAGGTTGCTCAAGTTACGGTCGTGGTTCTACAAGAGAACATAGAACTGGTGGAAGAGGTTTTGGGAGATGCCGAAGTCTCCTTTGAAGACCTGGTCGCTATCATCGTTCAAGAGGTGGTGACTTCTTTAGATACCATTGCTGAACAAGTTGATACCGCGATTGAAACTGAAGAAGGAGGCGGTGATACTTTTGACCCTTCTGCTTTAGCGGAAAGCGAAGAGCTGGATGTGGTTGATGTGGATACCACAACCATTGAAGAAGAAATTGAAGAGCGTGAAACTGAGCGTGAAACCGCTGCAGCCAATATTGCACAGGTTTTAGAGTCCGGTGAAGGCATTCATTTCTTTGAGTCGGATCATTCTTACGATTCATCGATCCAGCAAGAGGTGCTTGAGTTTTCTTATGGCACGGTTATGAAAGATGCCGCTTCTGCATTAGTGACCATTTCTAAAACCATCTACAAACCTCTAACCAGCTTGTGGGAACTTGAAGAAGAACCTGCTAGCGAAGGTGATAATGCAGGTGAAGATACTGCCGGTGGCGAGCAAGAAGGTGATCACGATGGTCGTATCTGCTTATTATCCAACGGCAGTGTGTCCTGTATTGCTGACGATGATGAGACGATTTCAATTTCCGGTGATGCCGTTATCGTTGAAATTGGTGGTGTAGAGGCAACACGCCAGGAGATTACCGGGATCAGTGTTGATCTTACCGGTAAAAATATCCTGACCTTTATGGACGATGAGTTTTTCCGGGCTATGGACCCTATGGCAAGTTTTGCCGCCGGTGCAACGGGCTATAAACTATCGTTTAAACGCCCTAATGCTATGTATGCCATCTTTGATCAAAATGTAGAATCGGTTGATCAGTGCTGGGATGGTCAATTTGAAAGCAATGAAAACGGCGCATGGAACCCTACCGATACCCTATGTAATAACGTCTTCTTACGTACCGGTGATGGTGAGCATGATACGGATGGCCAACCAGCCATCGCTCTTGCCGATTTAACAACGGCGACTGCGGCCGTCGACCCTACGGATGCCAGTGATATAAAAGGTATTGCCGTTGGTGGTCGTAATGGGGTTGACATCATTGCTGAGTTTGTTGCCGGTGGTACCGTTAATTATTACCTGTTTAAGCACCAATATAATGACGGTGATATGAATGATGGTACAGCGGGTGATGGGAATGGCGATGGGACCGTTGGAGAACAACCTCCTATGGAAGAAATGCCTCCTGCGGAAGAAAATAAGCTGCAAGCCTTAGAAGAAGGTCCTGACGGCGAACAACCTCCAATGGAAGATCCAAACATGGGTGAACCTATGGAAGGTACCGCGGGTAGCCAACAGCCAATGCTTGAAGTGATGGTTAGTGCTCAATGGGTTCAAACCACCGTTGCGGGTCAGACCATTATTGAATACGGCATTCCTCCACTATTAGCTGAAATTGGTGATGTGCGCAATGATGAACGCTTACGTTTCTTCGTCGTCTATGAAGGCGCTGTGCGCCAAGGTGGCATTCAACCAGTAGGGGAAGAAGGCGATAACGAATGGGTATTTAATGATGCGGGTCGTGATCAAATCAAGGCGGCTTTTGATTTCTCATTAACCACACCTTTAGAGCCTTGCATGGCCGGCGATGTTGATTTCGATGAAGATAATCTAGCAGAACGCCCAGGTGCTACTTATCAACAGTTTAAAGAGGTTGCGGATACAGATTGTGAAGCGACCGCCTTTGTTGCTGCTGATGTGACCAATAATACTCTGGTCACGGATTTTGGTTTCTTAACCTTCCTTCCTGAGGGTAATGGTACCTTCTTAGGGGAAGTGGGTAATGATGATAAAGCGGTACTGGATTTCACTTGGGTTATTAATGCCGATGGTTTCATCGTCGTGAACGCGCAAACTAGCTTCGAAGTTCCAGTTATTCCTGATGGGGTTGAAGGTGACTTAGAAGATATCAACTTTGAGGAATTAGACCCTACGGTTCTAGCCAACTTAGAGTTTGAAACGATCACTGCTCTCTTACGCTTAACCTTGGCTAAAGTGGAAATGAATACTCGCCAGATTAGCATTAAGAGTTTTAATCAAGAAGCCAGCAGTGCAGCGGATTTAGAAACCGCTAACGGTGCTATCTTCGGTGAAGTTTGGGGAGTTAAATAACTAATATAAGGCCCTGATCGACATCAGGGCCTTTTTATCGATGCTGGTTTATCTAAACCAGTTCAACCCTTTCTCGCTTAAAGCGAACCTGATACAGCCCGCCCATTAACATAATCAATAAACACACTAAGCTTACCCATAAAACTTGGTAATCGGTTTCCACTTCTTGTTCACTTTGCTTTTCTAGCTTTTGCCCTGTGACAAATTCAGTCGCCGTATCACTTTGCTCTGCATTCATCTCATTAGGCTGCGGGGTATTTTGAATTGCCTCCATTGCCTGCTGCGACATTTTTTCGGGCAAGGTAAAGTCTAAGCCAAAGCCTTGGGCTAGATTTTCAAGCTTATCTTTAAAGACTTCATTATCCGTATAAATGTCGTATTTATTTGCCATTTCCAAATAGGTCTCGGTGAGTTTTTCTAACGTCGCCTCATCGGTTTGGAAATACTCTTTACGCTCAGCTTCTAAGATACGCTCGACCATTTGTGCTAACGCATACGGGTTATTCTTTTCAAAGAATTCTTTCATTTGCATGTCGTATTTATCATTCACATACACTTCAACAAATTCTTGCCACTGCGCATTATTAACCGAATCAGGATCCATTACCGTCCAGCCCCAGAAGTTATTCATGCGATCAAGTACGGTTAACGCGCCGGAATAGCCTTCTTTTTGCATTTCTTCAATCCAACGCGGGTGGAAAGTACGGGTACGTAATTCACGACCTAAAAACTTATCTAGGGTTTCATTTTTCATATCACTGGTTTTACGCAAGTTAGAAATATACATCTCAGGGCTTTCCCCATCGAGATTGCGCACGGCTAAGGCAATGCCGCCAAAATACTGGAATGGGTCATCACTGGTGATCATGCCATAGAGGTTAGAAGAACGAGAAAAAATCACCGCATCGGTACCCGTCAGCACTTTACCATAAAGGTTACCAATGGTTTTTGCATCGACCTTTTCACTCCAACGGCTGGCATCAGCACCAAAGGCATAGCCCATACGGGACATATAGAGGTCAGCGAGTTTATCGTCTTGCTCCCAAGTATCGGTTGCTAACGTCGCACCATCTAAACCGGTTCCATAAGCACCAGTATCATTAGAGAAGATACGCACCGAAGATAAGTACAGAGCGTCTTCTTCGCTGGCACCGTTTTCTAAGAATTCAGCTTTCAGGCTCTGGGCATTTTTATATACCGAATTAGATTCTTCTTTTAACTCAGCGATATCTTTAATGGCTTTGGCTAATAACAACATCACATTTGGGAACGCGTCTCTGTACAATCCTGTCGCTGAAATAGCCACGTCGATACGCGGGCGCTTCAATTCACTGTATTCAATGATTTCGGTGCCTACTACCATGCCTCGTCGATCCCATTTAGGTTTTACCCCTAGGGCTGCCATGATTTGAGATTCTAATACTCCATGCTGACGCATGGTTTCTAACGACCAAAGAGAAAACGCTAGCTTGTCAGGGAATTGGCCGTGCTCACTATGGTATTTAGCAATGCTATCTTCTACCAAGGCTTTACCGGCTTCATACGCCGCTTGCGATGGCACTTTGGCAGGGTTAAATCCGATTAGGTTTTTACCTGTCGGCATGGCTTCTGGATTACGGATGGGATCTCCCCCCGTTAAGATAGGCGTATAACCCCCTTGTAAGGCATTCACTAAGGCAGGCATTTCTTGCTGGTTAATAAAGCCTTGATAATATTTTTTCGCCTCAACAATACCAGCCGCTAATTCATCATCAAGGTCGAAAGTTTTGCCTTCAATAATAGTTAGCCACAATAATTTAAAGCCATCGATATCGGTTAATTGCGTGCCATCCAGCTTTTCCATTTCAGCACTAAAGATTTCACCGACCACCTCTTTTGGCATCATGGCTTCAAGATTATTATCTTTCTCAAAATCGTGAGCGAGAGCAATGGTTTCGGCCGCGAGCATTTGCTGAATCGTAGTAATGATGTGGCTATCTTGCGGCGTAATACCAAACGTATGTAAGCCTAGAGGTTGAGCTTCTTGGGCAAGGTCGTGTAGATATCGGTGTAATATTGCCAGAACACCCTTAAAGTCATCTGATTCCGAAAGTCGTAGCTCTTGAGTAATATTCAGAAGATCCATCTTTTCACGGATGCTCTTTTGCGTATTCTCTTTTGTTAGCCCTTCATCCAATGATTCGTATTGATGAACCAATTCATCGATTTCTTTAATATCAGAATGCATCCCCGCGGCGGCAAAACCTGGGGTTAGGTGGGAAATCATCGTCGCACGACCACGACGTTTTGC
>CAJVZR010000043.1 GCA_913019965.1 uncultured Oleispira sp. | reverse complement strand
AGCATGTCGGCTGCATGCTTCATGGTTGGCCAGTCACTTTTAGAGCCCATAATGATTCCAACGAGCGCTGTCATAGTCTTGTCCTAGCTGATCGAGAAAGGCGCGGATTCTAACACAGCAGGAGGGAAAGGGCGATTATGAGTATTGTGTAAAGATGTTGACAAGTGGGCAGATTCTGTTCAATACCATTAGTTATTATAAGGCTATTGGGGCATAATGCTTTCGACTGAAGTATTGTAAGTTTAGGTAACTCGTTTATGGAAGACAATAAAGGTGAGTCGAGAGAAGATCGTCAACCGAAATCAAATAATCAACAAGGTCGTTTAGGCGATGCTGAATTTGTTGCCAATTTAAGTCATGAGCTACGCACGCCTCTCAATGCGATCGTTGGCTTTAGTCAGTTACTTAACCAGCAGTTAAAACATCTCCCGGATCAGCAAGAATCCGTGCAAATGATTGAGCAAGCGGGTCGACATCTCTGGGAATTAATTGATCAACTGATTGATTTAGTGAAAATTGAAGGAGGAGTTTCACCGCTAAATATGGAGCCTATTGATATTTATTCTTTATTAAAAGAGTGTATTAACTTGGTTAACCTTGCGGCCAAAGACAAACAAATTGATCTCTTCTTTACACCTTCTACCGACCCTATTTATGCCATGGCCGATCGTTTACGTTTACGCCAAATCATCTTAAATTTATTATCAAATGCGATTAAATACAATGTCGAAGGTGGTGAAGTTCACATTGCAGCCAATGGAATGGAAGATAATATAACGATCTCAATCGTCGATAGTGGGATAGGCATCGCCAGTCATCAGCAACAGAACGTATTTAAGCCATTCCAGCGATTAGGGGCTCAGTTTAGTGATATTGAAGGCACAGGGTTAGGACTTTCAATTAGTAAAGAGCTGGTTGAATTGATGGCTGGAGAAATAGGTTTTACCAGCCAAGAGTTTGAAGGTAGTCGGTTTTACTTGAAGCTATTACCCGCGAATGTCGAGGGCAGAAAAGGTGAAAATGCACCAGTTAAAAAGGTCATTGCATTAAGCGACCCGGCAATAAAACAAAATTTGAAATTGCTTTATATCGAGGATAATCCCGTGAATATTCGCTATATGAAGATGTTATTAGAAGAATTTGCTGGATTAGAGCTAACAACAGCGTCTACAGGGGAGGCAGGCCTTGAGCAAGTTAAGCTTTGTCAGCCGGATATTATTCTATTAGATATGCGTTTGCCTGATATGCATGGTCTGGATGTATTAGCAAAATTAACGGAAGATTCCAAACACTCGGCCAAAGTGTATGCGGTGAGCGCCGACGCATTACCTGCTCAAATAGAGCGGGCAATGCGTGCAGGAATCGACGGCTATATTACCAAACCAATTGATATTAAACGCTTGCAGCAAGTGCTGGTTGCATAAGCATGAACGTGAGTTCGAAGTTAGAAACGCAGGACTTTATCACGAATCTGATCTGCAATATGGGCTTCTAGGATTACGAATTGGGATTGCTGGGGAAGCATTACATATAATGGCTCGTCGATTTGGTTTAGATCATAATGCTCTTTTTTAAGTTCGACTTTGCGATATTTGAAAGTACCAGTAATTTCTTCTTGCTCACGAATTCGAATAAAAATGGGCACCGCATAGGCGGGCAATTTTTCGTGTAAGTGTCGGGAAAAAGCAGCGGCATCGAAGGTATTAATATCCTTTAACGTCAAGGCTGCCATGCCTGCACGGCCATCGGTACCTGGGATTTCAACCCCGTAGGCAACACTGTGCTCTACGCCAGGGTATTCATTCGCTACGGCTTCTACTTCAGTGGTCGCGACATTTTCTCCTTTCCAGCGGAAGGTATCGCCTAAGCGGTCAGCGAAAGCAATGTGCTTAAAGCCTTGATTAATAACCATGTCGCCAGTGTTAAACCAAGCATCCCCTTGTTTAAATACGTTGTTAAGGATCTTCTTTTCACTGGCGGCTTTATCGGTATAGCCTTCAAAAGGCTGCTTAGGATTAATTTCAGTAATCAATAATCCTGTTTCTCCTTTTTTAACCGGACTCATAAAGCCATCAGCATTGCGAATGGCTTCATCCGCTTCAATATCATAAGCAACAACATTATAGGGAAGAGGGCATAGACCGGCAGTGCAGTCTAAATTGAAGGCATTGGTGAATACGAGATTGCATTCACTGGCACCATAAAATTCATTGATGTGATTGATATTGAAACGTTGTTTGAATTCCATCCAGATATCAGGACGTAATCCATTACCGATAATGGCGCGAATTTCATGATCTTGATCATTTGCTTGAGCTGGGTTGTTCAGTAAATAACGACAGAGTTCACCGATGTAGCAAAAGGTTGTCGCTTGATACTGGCGAACTTCATCCCAAAAACGGCTGACGCTGAATTTACGCCCAATCGCTAGACAACCACCAGCACCTAAAATTCCTGCCATAGAGACGGTTAGGGCATTATTGTGATAAAGCGGAAGGCTCAGATACATGACATCATCGGCTCTCAAGCGCATGGAGGCTAGCCCCATGCCGGCCATAGATTTATGCCAGCGGTAATGGCTCATCACAGAAGCTTTTGGCAAGCCCGTGGTGCCTGAGGTAAAAATATAGAAGCAAGGTTGCTTCATTTGAATCTTATCGGTGGTTCCTGGGTTATCTTCTGATAATTTAGCGCTTATAAGGTTTAAGTCTTGATAAAAGCTAGGGCAAGGTCGTTGCCCTTCATCTTTTAGATAATACAGTTGTGTACGAAGATCGATATCAAGGCTTTCAGTAACGGTCGCCATATTTTCAATCTGTTCTTCACCTATGATCATCATCTTAGGCTTAACCAGATTGATGCTATGCAATAATACCTCCCCGCGTTGAGAAGTATTAATCATCGCCGCAATTGCCCCAATTTTAACCGTGGCTAGCACCGATATTAAGCTTTCAGTTCGATTTTCAATATTGATACCTACGGTATCTCCGGCTTGAATACCTTGACTGATAAAATAATGGCAATAACGGTTTACCCAGCGATTAACTTGATCATAGTTAAATTCATCTTGTTGAAAACGAATGGCGGGCGCTTTAGGGCGTTTTTGTGCATGGGCTTCTAAATGACAACCAATGGATTGGTAGCGCTCAGGCTTTGAGCTAATTAAGGTATATAGACCCTTGGCCAGGGGAGCTAAGCCTTTAAAGCTGCCTCCCGCAGGCATTAACGCACCGGCAATAACATTTGGAAGGTTGACTAGACGAGCTTTCATTTATATTCCTGTTTCAACGGCATAATCATTAGCGGCTTTGATACGCTTATTTTAATTCGTTTGAAGATTTGCCCAATAGACGGCGGGCGATAATTAATTGTTGTATTTGTTGAGTGCCTTCAAAAATATCCAAAATCTTTGAATCGCGTGCCCATTTCTCTAATAATTCATCTTCACAATAGCCTACGGTACCCAGTAACTCGACACATTTAAGGGTAATGTCATTAGCCGTTCGACCCGCTTTCGCTTTAGAGATGGATGCTTCCATTGAATTTGGTTGGCCATTATCCGCCATCCATGCGGCCTTAATCGTCAATAAACGTGCGGCTTCTAATTCGGCTTCCATTTGGTAAACTTCGGCTTCTAATTGAGAGCTTAATTTCGCTGGGCGCTTATAATTTGCATCAATACCTTGTTTTTTTAATAATTCTTTTGTCCGTTCGACGGATGCAGTGGCCACACCAATTGCCATTGCTGCGACAACGGGTCGTGTATTATCAAATGTTTGCATAACCCCAGCGAAGCCTTTATCGACATTCACTTCTTCGCTACCCAGTAGGTTAGCGCGAGGAACACGACAGTCGTTAAAACTGATCGAAGCGGTATCGGAAGCCTTAATCCCTAGTTTCTTTTCAAGACGAGTTACTTCCATCCCGGGAGTGCCTTTTTCAACCACAAAAGACTTAATCGCAGCTTTACCTAGATTTTTATCGACGGTAGCCCAAACCACAACGGCATCGGCTCTCTCCCCTGAAGTCACAAAGATCTTTTCACCATTGATGATGTAGTCATCTCCGTCTTTGATAGCACTGGTTCGCACGGCAGCAGAATCAGAACCACAGCCTGGCTCTGTAATGGCCATCGCAGCCCACTTATTACCAAAGCGAGACAATTGCTCATCATTTGCAACAGCCGCAATAGCAGCATTACCTAAACCTTGGCGAGGCATTGTTAGTGACAGGCCCACGTCTCCACGACACAGTTCGGCCAAGCCTAATACCGTGGTCATATTGATGCCATTTTGGATCTGGCTGCTGTCTTTAGTGCCCTGACGTAGCTTACCCGAACCGGCACCACCATCTTCTAGCGCATCATTCATGCCGTCCATAATGGCGGCAAACATATCGAGTTCAATAGGGTAGTCGTGTTCGGCCTTGTCGTATTTGCGCGAAATTGGGCGGAATACATTATCAGCGGTTTGGCGAGCTTGGTTTACCAGCACGCGTAATTTTTTTGGAACTTCTAAATTGATCATTATTATCGCCTTTGTATCTTAATTCGATGGAGCTTAAAGCTGTAAACCGCCACTGATAATGGCTAATACGCGGAGGTCTCGATACCAGCGTTCGGCAGGATGTTCTTTAGTAAATCCGTGCCCCCCCAGCAATTGAACGGCGTTGGTACCAATTTCCATGCTTTTATCCATGCACAAGTGATGTGCTAGAAAGGCATCACGATGGAAGTCTTCGCCACGCTCAAATCGGCTCGCCGCTTTCCACAATAATAAACGCATACTTTCGATTTCAATTTTCATATTGGCAATCATAAAGGCGACAGATTGACGATGGCTGATTGGCTCACCAAAGGCATAGCGTTCGTTAACATAAGGGATAAGATAATCAAGCGCCGCTTGTGAGCAGCCAATGGCCATCGCGCACCAGTTAAGGTGGCTACTATCAATAAATGTTTGATAGTTAAACGCTTTATGTTGTGGCTGGTTAATGCCTAGGAGAGCGTGTTTATCCAGTTGAACTTTATCCAGCTTCAATGTGCCAACTTCCGCACCCCTGAGCCCCATGGCAGGGCTGGATTCAAATATAAGCCCTTTGCTATCGGCAGGTACGATAAAGACTTGGTTTTTGCCTTTAAATTGAGCGGCAACTAGGTAAAGTTGAGCATTGCCGGCAAGCGGCACAAGAGACTTCGTGCCACTAATTGTGAAGCCTTTTTTATTCTGCTTAGCTTTGGTGCTCAGTAGCTCAGTATTGAATAATGGCTGGGGCTCTTGCACAGCGATGGCAGCGTTATAAGCGTGTTCTTCACAAAACTTAGGCAGCCAGCTAGCCTGCTGTTGCTCGTTTCCCCAGCGGCTAATTGTATTAACGACTGAGCTTGATGAAAGGATGGCATAGGCAAGAGAGAAGTCACCCCAGGCTAAGTCTTCAGCGACTAAAGCACTTGTCATTGGAGACAGTTGGCCAGCGCCACCTAAGTTTTCAGGAATGGCGAAATAATTTAACCCGAGTTCTTGGGCATCCTCTAATAGCGATTCAGGTAGTGTAGCGTTCTCGTCTGCCGCTAATGCAAGGGGGCGAATATTATTTTCGGCATAGGATTTTACGCTATCACGAATCATTTGCTGCTCTTCGGTCAGCGATAGGTCAAACAATGCGGCTGGGGCAGGAAGGGCTTTAATATCCTTCTGTTTGTTCTGATTCTTTTTTGCCATTCCTTTTTGGACTAACTGGAAGCCTTTTTTAGTGGCGGCGTAAGCTATCTTCTCAGCAGGTTTTGCAAGACCATATTTTCTAACCAGAGGATTAGCGGCAAAACGACTGGCTAACCCTAGACCTAAACCTTGAATATCTGTTGGCATGTCAATGGACCCTAAGTATTGGTGTGATCGAAATTCTTATTATTTATTTGGCTACAAACATAGTGACAGAGTACCCAGTTTGATTGAATCCTCATTGGCAATAGAGGCTGATTTAAAATGTCTTTAAAGCTAGGTATGATGTGGGCTTATTCAGAATGATTGATGATTTATTATGTTAACCCTTATTTCTCCTGCTAAAACCCTTGATTTCGAAACACCTGCGGTAACCGATTTACATACCCAAGGTGATTTTCTTGAGCATTCTGCAGAATTGATCGACCAGCTTAAATTACAATCTCCAGAAGATATCGGCGTACTAATGAAGTTGAGTGCAAAACTATCGGAGCTTAACGTACAGCGTTTTCATGACTGGTGTCTGCCATTTGATCAAAAAAATGCCAAGGCGGCTGTACTCGCTTTTAAAGGGGATGTTTATACGGGTTTGGATGCCGAGACGTTTAGCGCTGATGATTTTGACTATAGCCAGAAGCACCTTGCCATTTTATCGGGTCTCTATGGTTTGTTACGCCCGTTAGACTTAATTCAGCCTTATCGTCTAGAAATGGGAACCAAGTTTGCTAATACACGTGGGGCTAACCTCTATACGTTTTGGGGGACGATAATCACAGAGGCTATAAATCAACGATTAGCGGCTAGTGGTAGTGATGTTTTAGTTAATTTAGCATCCAATGAGTATTTTAAAGCGGTAAAACCAAAGCTAATTAATGCAGAATTGCTAACGCCCGTTTTTAAAGATGAAAAAAATGGTCATTATAAAATCATTAGTTTTTATGCGAAAAAAGCGCGTGGTTTGATGGCTGCGTATATCGTGCAGAATAAAGTTAAAAGCGTTGCTGAGTTGTGCCAGTTTGATGTAGCAGGCTATCGTTTTGTCGCGGCTGAATCGGATGCGCAAACACTGACCTTTAAACGTTCCGAAAAGGATTTGGAAAATGCTAAATAAGTTTAAAATACCCGCGCTGACTTTGGCTTGTTCAGCGTTACTCGTGAGTAGTGGTTGTGCGTTATCGCCGCAGATAATTACTTTAGAAACCGCCAGTCCGTTATCGCAATCACAACAGATCAGTGGGCGCAGTGCCTTGGTTCGAGTACGAGACTTGCGTACGGAGAACGATAAGCTCGGCTATCGTGGTGGTTCCCAAGCAGATAAGGCGCCACTGTTAGCGAAGCCTAGTTTGCAGCAAGCGTTAACCGTTAAAATGCAAAATAGCTTACAGCAATTAGGTTTCGGCGGGGCAAGCCCATTTGATCCAATCAAGGTCGACCTAGCAATTGATCAGTTTGAATATCAGTGCAATTCCGGCGCTTGGGTTAACCAGTGCCAGCTTGAAGTCGCTTTGAGCTTAACCATTGATGGAGAGGAGGGGAAGTTCTCCCAGCCTTTCAAGTTAAAACAAGAAAGAAGTGTCGCCACTGCACCCAGAGTTGGTTATAACGAAGAGTGGATTAATGCAGCCATTGATAAGGTATGGAGCCATATGATGACGCGCCCACAAGTTGAGCAAGCACTGGGTTTAGGGCAATAAAAAAGAGCGCTCCATATCGATTATGAAGCGCTCTTCTACATGTAACCAAGAACCTTTTAAGACTTAAAGTTAAGACTAAGGCTCTTGTCTTTGAGCTTGCTGTAGTTCCGCTTTTGGAAGAAGGCTTAACTTCATCAAATCCGTAAGAATGTTGCCGGTTTCGATTAATAGCGCATCCGGCTCTTTATCTTTATCTTCATCTTTTTCCGCAGTCTCTTTGTCGGCATCCTTTTCTGTAGTTTTACTTTTTTCGTTCTCAGCTAGCTTCTTATCGTCTTCCTCTTTAAGGCTGTCTAATAATTCCATTCCTTTGGCTTTTCGGCGTTGGTTTTCGATTGTAAGACGCTGAGTTTCATTATCTTCACGCTCTTGCTTGCGCTGTTTTTCGTTGAGAGTGATATCGGTGCGTTTGCGCAACTCCGTCATTAAATTTTTCTGTTCATGCAGGAATATAAAATCAGGGTTGGTTTCGATGCGATTTTGATGCTTCTCACGCAAAACCGGTAACCATTGCTGGAAATCACGCTTTGACTGATAGCCCGCCGGACGAATGGTGTCCCAGGCCAGGGCTTCATCTAAGGCGCTCTCGCCGATTTTCTCCTTATCAAATAGAGATGGGAATAGAATGTCAGGAATAACTCCCTGATGTTGTGTACTGTCCCCTGATACGCGATAGAACTTAGCTTGAGTTAGTTTTAGTTGTCCATGCTCTAATGGCAGCACGGATTGCACGGTACCCTTACCAAAGGTTTGGCCACCGACAATAATGCCACGGCCATAATCTTGAATCGCACCGGCAAAAATCTCTGATGCGGATGCGCTTAAGCGGTTGGTGAGCACTGCAATAGGGCCATCGTAAACAATGCCTTCTTGTTGGTTCTTGTGTTCCGGTAATACTTGAACATAACCATTAGAATAACGTACCTGTACAACAGGACCGCGGTCAATGAATAGGTCGGTTAAGTTTAACGCTTCGTCCAGTGAGCCGCCGCCGTTATTTCGTAGATCAATTATGATGCCTTCGACGTTCTCTTGCTTAAGTTCATTGACTAGTTTCTCTACATCACGGGTAGTGCTTTTAAAGTCCTTTTTACCTTCTTGACGGCCTTGAAAGTCGATGTAGAACGTAGGGATGTCAATGACACCGATCTTAAGGGTTTTATCGCCTTGAGGTATTTCAATAACCTCTTTTTGCGCTGATTGTTCTTCAAGCTTTACTTCGTCGCGCACAATGTCGACAACCTTGGTTTTAAGATCGTTCGATTCAGATGGGATGATTTCTAAGCGTACTGTGGTGCCTTTTGCTCCACGGATTAGGTCAACTACCTCATCTAAGCGCCAGCCGATAACGTCGACAATCTCTTCGTCACCTTGACCAACCCCGGTAATCTTGTCTGCTGGCTGAAGTTCACCGGCTTTATCCGCAGGCCCTGCAGGTACAAGGCGAACGACTTTAGTATGTTCATCTTCGGTTTGTAATACGGCGCCAATACCTTGTAATGACAAACTCATATTAATGTTGAAGTTTTCAGTATTACGCGGGGAGAAATAGGCCGTATGGGGATCAAAAGCATGAGTGACGGCATTCATATAAACCTGAAATCCATCGTCTTCATTCGCGAGATGAGTTCGGTTCAACTGGTTTTGATAACGTTTGGCTAATAACTCGTAGATGGCTTCATCTTCTTTATCTGCGAGGCGTAAATTCAGAATTGAATTCTTTAAACGCTTACGCCACAAATTGTCCAATTCTTTGGAGTCCTTTGACCAAGCGGCATTTTCTCGATCAAGGCTTAATTTTTCGTCTTTAGAAAAGTTGTACTTTTTTGCCGCATCAGGCAGCTGTTTTAATAGAAACGATAAACGCTCGGTAACACGCTGCTGAAGGCGATTATACATTGAAAAAGGGGCATTTAAATTGCCTTTAATTAGGCCATCGTCTAATTTCAAACGATATTGTTCAAACTCAGCAATATCGCTTTCTAAGAAATAGCTACGGCTTCCGTCCATTGATTCAATGTACAGGTCATAAATTTTGCTGGATAGCTCATCGTTTAAGCGCTGTTTCTCGTAATGGCGACCTAATAATTGATGTAGGCTTTGCTTTGAAGTCGTGACCTGCTTCTGGGTATACTCCCTCGCTTCGAAGGGAGCATCAATTTCAGCAGTAGGAATTGTGGCTAAAGCGGGAAACGCAGCGAGTAGCGATAAAGAAAATATAGCGCTGGTTTTTAAAAATATAGAACGTGTTTTTTTCATATCAATTCTTATTAACAAATCGTTACCAAATATAATATCAATATTAGATTGTAGATCTCATACCCACAAGGCTATCATGCGCACCTTTTAAGCTATACCACTGATGCTAAGGTATCTGCATCCATCTGTATAGCTGTGATTCGAATTAGTTGAGAGAGTTCAGTGGCCAGAGTTAAATTAGTACTTCCAGAAGCTTATACCTTCAAAACGGTATTGGATGTTCGTGTGACCGAGATTAATTACGGTAACCATGTTGGTAATGATCGTATGGTCTCGCTATTACATGAAGCACGCTTGCGCTATTTACGCAGCTTAGGTTTTGGCGAGTTTAATATCGGTGGTTTGGGGTTAATGGTGACGGACCTAATGGTCGAGTTCAAATCAGAGTCATTTGTCGGTGAAAATCTACAGTTTGAAGTGGGTGTCACTGATTTTAATAAATACGGCTGTGATTTTATATATCGAGTAACTTGTGCGGATGAGGGTCGTTTAGTCACAATGGCCAAAACAGGGATTGTCTTTTTTGATTATGACGATCGTAAGATTGCCCGTATTCCTAAGAAGTTCTTAGATCTAGTACGCCCTGAAGAGAAAGAGATAGAGGCACGCTAGCCTCTATTCTATGCTGATCAATAGCGCCAACAGTAGGACTAAATCGAGTCGGCAAAATAGGACGTGACAAAGTCTAAAAATGCTCGGCTCTTGGTCGATAAATAGCGGTTTTGCGGAAAGACGGCATTAATCGTTCTGACTGGAATTTCAACATCGGCAAAGAGGTGGGTTAGTTCCCCGGAACGAACGTGACGTTCTGCGATATAGCTTGGCAGGGCGGTAATGCCCATGCCTTGTAAGCAAGCCTCGTAACCGAGGTCAATATCATTCACCATGAGTTTGCGGTCTACGGCGTTAATACTAAATGAATGACTCTTTTCAAATTCTCGTAGCCAGTTTGCACGAGCATACTCCGCATTACCAATCACCAGCATTCTATGATTTTGAATATCTTCAAAACGAGCGGGGGTTCCCCATTCTTTTAGGTATTCAGGAGACGCACAAACCATAATTCGTTGTTTTGCAACCGGCTTGGCTATCAGTCTGGAGTCTTCTTGGGTACCGATGCGTAATGCAAAGTCGAACCCTTCTTTAACGATGTCGACTGGACGGTCACTGATGTAGATTTCAAAGCTGATATCGGGATAAACATCGGAAAAGTTCTTTAGCATCCGAGCTAATTCACGGCGGCCAAAATTGGACATGGCGGTAATACGTAAGCGCCCTTTGGGAGTAACATCAAAATCTGTAACCAGACGCTCGGCTTCGGCAATGGATTCAATGATATTTTCGCAGTGCTGGTAAAATAATTGGCCTGCTTCTGTCGGGCTGACGGAGCGGGTTGTACGATTAAGTAAGCGAACTCCTAAGCGTTCTTCGAGGCCGCTAATTTGCTTACTAATAGCAGAAGGAGTGACTCCTAAGGAATCGGCTGCCGCAGTAAAATTTCGCGTTCTGACAACAGCAGTGAATGTTTGGAGGGCATCAGCACGAGACATATTATGAACTCTTAATTAACTAAATCAGGATTGATGCTAGTATAATGTATTTTTTGGCATCAATCCTATCGATATTTAGTCAACTTATGTCATTTATTCACATTACTCGTTATTCGAGACTGGCTTAACAACAAAGAGTAGATCACCTTGATTCACTTGCTGGCCATCGCTGTTCAATATACGTGTAATACGATAACGCTGATTAGCAGGGTAGAGTTCATTACCGTTGGCATTTAGATGTTTTAAGCTTAGTGGCGTAAACATCTTCATTGCTTCCATAAGGCATAATGTCTGATCAACATTAATAATATCCCCTTCACTGGCAAAGGCGGGCTCAGTTGGTGAAGACGATCCATAGAAGATACTCGTGCTCGGAGAAAGTACTTTGATTTCATCTGAGCCTTCAATCATTAAGGCTTTTGCATCAACCTGATTACTGTTGAGCTCTGCTGAAGTTTCAATTTCAGCAATCAAATCTTCAGCATCTGTACGGGCCAAGAATTGAGGTAGGTAGGTCGTATCATAATCCCCTAGCTGGAATACTTTATCGTCTAGAATGCGCTTCAATACGGTAATGTTTGTACAAACACCCGTGATACGAACCTGCTCTAAGTATTCACGCATCTTCTTGATCGTATCGTCACGATCTTCACCATAACAAATGATCTGTACAATCATGCTGTCATAGAAAGGGGATACTTGTTTGCCAGTCCCTGCACTAGTGATTAGTTCAATGTGATCAGCCGTCGGTAATACGCATTCTGTGATCGTGCCGGGGAAAGGGGCGAAATCAATAAGCTCATTTTTAACAATGGCTTTCTCAGCGGTTACCCTGACTTCAATAGCATAGCCTTTTTGCTTTGGTTTAAGGTTGGCAATGCTTTTACCCTGAGCAATATCAAACTGTGCACTGACAATATCGATACCTGAAACCAGTTCGGTTACGGGGTGCTCTACTTGCAATCGAGTATTCATTTCCATGAAATAGATGGCATCAGCATCTAGATTATAAATAAATTCAACGGTACCGGCGCCGACGTAATTAACCGCATCAGAAAGTTTTTCTGCATAATCATATACGGCTTGTTCAAGGATTCTCGGCAGCATGGTTGACCCAGACTCTTCGAAAACTTTCTGGTTATTACGTTGTACGCTGCAGTCACGTAGGCCCAATACTTTGGTATTGCCATGGCTATCACGTAAAATCTGGACTTCAATATGGCGCAATGAAGTAACGTATTTTTCTAGATACACATCACCATTACCAAAAGCCGCTTTAGCTTCGGTAGAAATTTGATGGAATAGGGTGTGGATTTGCTCTGGGCGTTCAACGACTTGAATTCCCTTACCACCACCACCGTGTACCGCTTTCAATAATACAGGGTAACCAATTTCTTCAGCGACGCTGGCGGTATTGGCAGAGCTGGTCAAAATCCCGTGGGAGCCAGGGACGACCGGTACTTTAGCCGCCATTGCGGTATTAATTGCATTGGATTTGTTTCCCATGGTTTCCATGGAGGATACCGATGGGCCGACAAAGTTTATGTCGTAGTTGCCACAGAGGGCTGCAAACTGGCTACTTTCAGACAAGAAGCCAATACCTGGATGAAGGGCATCGACTTGCTCATGTTGAGCGATGCGAATAACACTCTTGGCATTTAAGTAACTCTCGTCGGGGGTATTCCCGCCGATGCAGACGACACGATCTTGTGGGCCTAATAAATCAACCGCAACAGAATTCATGTCAGGATCAGATTGCACCAGAACGACTTGAATATCATTATCTTGTGCTTTCTTAATTAGCTTGGCGGCGGTACAGCCACGAGCGTGGATCATCACTTTCTTGATCGGTGCAAACTTTTTATCTTTGTTATTACTAATGCCAGTATCTGGCGCCATACGCTCAGCAACGACTAAGCCTTTTAATATCCGGCTGAGTACATCGTTAACGGAATAGCGTGCAACCGGAATGTTGGGGTCGATGGCTTTCAAACGATCATCAAGGTCATCGAAGCAAGGGTGCTTCACTAAGCCATCCATTGCATCCTGTGATATCGATAGATAGTTCGATAAAGTCGCTGTGCTTGGAAGATAAGAAGGAACAACAATTTGACCAGCAAACGGCATATTGGTGCCAGAGAAATAATAGGTCTGTACCATTGGGTGAGTGACGAAACTCGCTTGCGCGCCACCGGTACAATCACCGAAGCCAAAAATGATAATAGGTAAATCATTATCACGGACGAAACGAGTTATACGGTCATTAACGATGGCCATTGAGAATAAAGCGGCGGCGCCTTCTTTGGTTTGCATGCCCCCGGATGACATAAAGCAAACAACCGGTAATTGCTGGCGAGCACATTCCACTAATAGCTTGCAAAACTTTTCTGCACTGGCCATGTCAAAAGCACCAGCTTGGAAATCTAGGTTAGAAATTAAGGCTCCAACACGTTTCTCTTCACCATCAATACAAAGGTTGCCAAAGCCGGTAACGATGCCACAAGGCGTGATATCTTTGTTTAACGCTTGTTCGATTGAGCTGCGAAAACCCGGAAAATGAACAGGGTCGGCTGATAATAAATTGCTATTAATTTCTTCAAATTGAGTAAAGAATTTTTCGATTAAAGTATTAGGACCGGTTTTCTTCTCGCGCTTAATGTCTTCTAAGACGCGTTGAATCAACAAGTCGTGATACGCCATGGTGAGGCGGTTCCAAAAATCTTTACGGCGGCCAATGCTGACAGGGTTTATGCGGCCGTTATACGTTTTTCCTTCTTGCTCCGCTTCCTGGTATTCATGTAATAACTTTTCAAAGAAGAAAGTAATAATTACAAACAACGTATCGGAGAGTTGTGGGAATGCGAGTTTTTTCCATTCTTCAACCGATTTTAAGAAGTTACCTCGTTGATTACTTTGGCTGAAATAACTAAGCCAGTGATCAAAGGATTCACGTTGTTGTGGTGTATAGCTATCACCTTCGGTTGCTTGAGCGAGAGAGGTTAACAATAAAGAACGCACAGACTCACGGGATAATGCACGGTCAACATTGGCTTCTTTGGCAACCGTCGGTAGATTGTGAATGATGTGATCATAGAGTTCGCCGAATACCAGCATGTTTTGGCAAACTTGAACAAAATCATTACGTAATTCATCGTGCAAAATTGCATCAAGGATGGTGATGTCAGGATGCGCAGGATTTTGAATGCTCTCTTGCTTGAACTGGATGTAAGGGGCTAAGGCTTCTTCAAATATACGACGGTTCGCTTCAACCGTAACGTTAGCCAAGCTATTGGATAGGGCGATGGTTTTTTCAGAGAGCTTTAACTCAGCACATATTTCATCGCTGATGGCTTCAGCGCGTAATACTTTATTTAAGGCCGCGGCAATCAGTTGGTTGAGTTCACCCTTATTTTGTTCTTGCTGCATAGCCGCAGTAATTTTCTGTTGGCTTTCGTGGCTGACGGTTTCTAAAACTAAGTTTGCCAGTGGGTGTTCATTTTTGAAAATGAAGTCGGCAATAGCAGCAGGTTCAAGAATATCGTCTGCACGCAATAAAAAACGGTTTTGTTTATAATCTTCCATGTAAGACATTAAGCCTTGGAAGTTTTTAGTTGCGTCTGCTTTCCAACGATTAAATAAATACAAGCCTAAATTAAAGCAAAGCTCTTGTTTTGCTTTAAGGTAGTTGTCTTTGGGTTCGCCAAGAAACATCTTGAAGATACTATTACGTTCTTCATCACGATCTTCAAATTTACTCCAGAAATTCTTCCAGGATTTATGCAGAGTATCGTCGTAGACAATTTTTTCCGGGGCTTGCATCCAGTTTTGGAATTTACGTTGTGCGGCCTTTTCTAAGCGCAGACTTAATTCACCCTGTGGTACTTCTTTTTCGGCTAAACGACCGTAGTTTTCAAGGGTATTGGAATGAATTCGACGGCGTAGTGTTAGGTAGCGTAAATAACGATAAGTTAAACCAAACACATTTACGTGTTCAGTTGGGTTTTTCGCTAAGAAAAAGCTCGATTGACTCTGCATCTTATCCAGCTTATCGGAAGGCGATAAGAAGCGGGTAACACTGCGCTGATAATGCGCCATTAGATAAGGGTTGTTGCGAGCAAATTCAGCGGAACCTTCTTCTATTGACTGAATGCCTGATACGATGGCACGGAGAAGATTGTATTGCTTTTCACTTTCATCACTTGGGGCGTAATCAATAATGCCATCGATAACACCAATTTCTTCTAGTTCAAAAGCCGAAACACCGACGAATTTAGCGCATTCTTGCCAGCTAAGGTTGTACTTGCGCGCAATACTCGCAAGACCTTGTGGTTGAATGGTATTGAAGATGCCATCACGTACGGATAATAGCAGGTTGGCGGTTGCCAATGGGATTGCTCCCCCAGAATATCCAGCTCCCCAAATGATGCCAAGAGAGGGGACATCAAGATTTGCCATTTCAGTGATTAGATGGCTAATCGAATGGGCTTGATTATTGGCATTGGCTTCTTCACCCGCATCCGCTCCCGGTGTATCGATTAAAGTAACCACAGGAATTGAGTGTTTGGCGAAATTTCGAATTTGTTGAGCTGCAAGGTGGTGATGACGCGGTAGCCAAGCCCCATTATTATGCTCTCTGTCTTGGCAAACGAAGCCGATCCTGCGGAAGAAGGTGCCAAAGTCTAATTCAACTTCAGCGACATAAAGTGGGCCTTCTTCAAATTCAGTTAAAATCTTGTGGGCTAGACTCTTAACTACGGTCTTGGCCGACATACGATTACTATTCTCACTCGGGCTTACAACACGCTCGATGTAATTATCGATATCTAGATTGCGTAATTCTTCGCGTTGGCGCTGGCAGTCGTTGCTGCTGACTAAACCTTGAACATGTTTGTTAATTGTATCGTCATCGATACTGGGGAAAAGTGAGAAATCTTCAGCCAGTTGTTCCGCAATTTGGTAGAGCTTGTCGATGCCTTTATCTTCTTTCATTGCTTGCTGTATTTCTTTTGGGTCGATGATTGCTTGAGTCATTCGATCTGAATCCGTTTCTGTATGCCTGCTACTTACCTATATTATTAATAGAGCAGTCAATTTCATTGTTATTGTTTTTGTATCAATCGTGTCCGATGTAATAATAATGTCGATTGATAATAAAACCTGAGTATGTCACTTTTTATAGCTTGTTGAAAATTAAACTCGCATTTGTACCGCCAAAACCGAAACTATTCGACATAATTACATTTAATTTAGCTTCTATATTGTCTTGGATGATTGGCAAGCCTAAAGCATCGCTATCTAAAGACTCGATATTGGCGGAACCACAGATGAAATTATGCTTCATCATCAGTAGGGAGTAGATTGCTTCTTGTACACCAGCAGCGCCCAAAGAATGGCCACTTAATGATTTGGTAGAGCTCAGCGCGGGTAAGTCGAAGCCGTTAAATTGCTTAAAAGCATTCGCCGTGGCCAATAGTTCGGTAATGTCCCCGGCTGGAGTGCTCGTACCGTGCGTATTGATATAGTCGATATCGAGTTGAGCTTCATTCATCGCCAGTTGCATACAACGAGTCGCGCCTTCACCGGAAGGAGAAACCATATCGGCGCCATCCGATGTTGCGCCATAACCCACTAATTCAGCATAGATATTGGCGCCACGTGCTTTGGCATGCTCGTATTCTTCCAAAACTAACATACCGCCACCACCGGCGATGACAAACCCATCTCTTTCTTGGTCGTAAGGACGAGATGCTTGACTAGGATTGTCATTGTATTTAGTTGAAAGGGCGCCCATACCATCAAATTGCATGGAGAGGGACCAGTGTTCTTCTTCGCCGCCGCCGGCAAATACAACATCTTGTTTACCCCATTGAATGAGCTCTGCTGCATGGCCAATGCAGTGTGAACTAGTCGCACAAGCGGAGGTGAGCGAGTAGTTGGTTCCTTTTATTGAAAAGGCCGTTGCTAGGTTAGCTGAAATCGTACTGCCCATTGTGCGGGTCACGCGATAAGGCCCTACGCGACGCACACCTTTTGCTCGTAGAGTATCCACAGATTCTATGATGTCGCTACAATCAGCTCCACCAGAACCTGCAACAATCCCAGTTCTAAAAGAACTGACTTGTTCATCGGTTAAGCCCGAATCGCTAATCGCTTGCAGAAGGGATAGGTAAGAATAAGCCGCTGAGTCACCCATGAAACGTTTCAGTTTACGATCAATGTGCTCTTCTAAAATAATATTTGGACGTCCGGCAATGTGGCTGCGTAAACCTTGCTCTTGATAATCAGGGACGAATTGAATTCCAGATTGTTGAGCTTTTAGGGACGCGAGAACTTCATCTTTATTATTGCCAAGACAACCTACAATTCCCATACCTGTAACGACAACACGGCGCATACCAGAGTCCTACTATCTTGTGACACAATTTAAAGTAAAATGTGACGGCGTTAATTAAGGCGTAATAATGCAATAATGTTGTGTTAGTTTAAAGGCGCTCATACATTTATATACAGAAAAATGTTAGTGACAAAAAGTTAATAAAACGATCGTTCCAAGAGTTATTTATGAAAGATAAGAAGATAATTAGGCAGCAGCAAGCCCAAGTTTTAATGCGTGAAAATGCCATCGGCATTATGGAGTTGGCCACTTGCATTGGCCAGGATGAGGTAAAGCTCGCAGCGATGGTGGGTGATAAGCCTACGCGCGCTTTAACTGACTCGATTGCTCGAGTTATGGAGCAGACTTTTAGTAAGCCGGCTGGCTGGATGGATAGTAGTGAGGATGGCGGTATTAATTTTGACCTATTCGGTTAAGTAAGAGAGTGTCACGTATTGGGTTTTGATGACTTAAATCAATGCTTGTTTGCCATTGGCTTTTTAAGTCAATGCTCTGTCCATATTTCCCCTTTTGGCTTCCCCTTTAGCTGTTAACAATAAGATTCAATAATATTGTTAACCCTAGGTGAGCATCATGGTCGATAAAGAGAAAGCCAATATTCAATATGAAACTCCGATATTAGTAATTGGTGGTGGTATCGCGGGCATTTCCACAGCCATTGAATTACTCGACCGTGATCAAGCTGTTTTATTAATCGATCGTGATGTTGAGAAAAATTTTGGCGGGATGGCCAATGAGGCATTTGGAGGGATGTTGTTTGTTGATACCCCTTTGCAGCGCTTAAACGGCATCAAAGATAATAAAGAATTAGCTTTAAAAGACTGGTTTGGAGCTGCTGAGTTCAGCCAAGATGATAGTAAAGATCGTTATGCAAAAGCTTGGGCTCATACCTATATAGAGCGAAACCGTGAAGACGTTTATGATTGGTTGAAGGCATTTGACATCCAGTTTTTCCCCATTGTGCATTGGGTAGAGCGTGGTGAGTATGGATTTCAACAAGGTAGTCGAGGAAACTCTGTGCCTAGATATCATGTTGCTTGGGGAACGGGGTACGGTGTAACGCAAGCACTCATTCAAGCGTTGTTAACTCATAAAAATAAAGACAAGCTAACGATTAAATTTCAGCATAAAGTAGAGTCATTTCTGTATTGTGGCCAGAAAATTATTGGCTGTGAGGGGGTTGTTGAGTCGGAGCGTGATGATTCTTCAAGTCAGTGGCAAGGCTTTAAAATAAGCAGCGAGCACATCGTAATTTGTGCCGGAGGGATTAATGGTAATCTAGCTCAGGTTAAAAGGCATTGGGATATACAGACCTATGGTAATTACCCAGAAAATATTTTATCGGGGTCTCACCCCTATGCCGACGGCTTGTTGCACGACCAGATAGCGAATAATGGCGGCAGTATCAAAAATAGGGGGTGGATGTGGAACTACGCCTCAGGCATCAAACACCCTAAACCGGAATACCCTAATCATGGTTTAAGCCTTATGCCTGCCCGTTCTTCTTTGTGGTTAGATGCAAAAGGAAGTCGCATTGGACCGATGCCTTTAGTCACTGGTTTTGATACGCACAATTTATGCAAGGTCACCGGGCAATTAGACGGCCAGTACAGTTGGCAAATCATGAATTATAAAATTGCTTGTAAGGAATTAGCCGTATCTGGATCACATTTGAATAAAGCCTTCAAAAATAAAAGCTGGTTAGGCATTCTGAAAATGGCTTTGAAGGGCAATGAGGAAATGGTTCAGTGGTTGATGAGTGATTGTGAGGATGTAGTATTCGCCGACGGCCTGGTTGAGCTTGTGAGTAAAATGAATCAGGTAGGCTCTGTTGAAATGCCGGTTGAATTAGCGCAGGTACAAGCGGCAGTTGACGATTATGATGAGCAAATTCAACGTGGGTTAAAGTTCACCACGGATGATCAAATACGCCGTATTCATTTTTTACGTCAGTGGCGAGGCGATAAAGTGCGAACGTTAAAGAAGCAAAAAATAAATGATGAAAAAGCGGGTCCTTTAATTGCGATACGGACACGTATTATTAGCCGAAAGAGTATGGGGGGATTTGAAACAAATACACGCAGTGAAGTGGTCGATTGCAATGGTGAAATCATACATGGTTTATATGCGGCAGGAGAGGCCGCAGGGTTTGGAGGAGCTGGGTGTGCGGGAGTTCGCTCATTAGAAGGGACCTTTTTATCGTTGTGTATTCTTAATGGCCGAATTGCTGGGGAAACCATTAGTCAAAAAATACGTCAAGCAGGTAGCATTAAATCAGCACAGCCAAAGAGTGAAAGTCTAGAGTTTGAGGTCTCAATTTAGCATGCCTTATTCAACGGATAAAGTGACGGGATCGGTCCCTCGTGGTATAAAGGCGGCAAAATTGTCGTGTTCGATGTGAGTATTCTGAATGAAAGTATTGTTGGTAAAAATGTCTTCGCTTGGGGATGTGTTTCATGCCCTGCCTGCTGTGCAGGATGCCTACCAGCAAATACCGAACTTAGAAATTCATTGGCTGGTTGAAGAAGCTTTTGCTGACATACCTAGCTGGCACCCAGCAGTTAAGAAGGTTATTCCTATTGCTTGGCGTCGCTGGCGTAAAAATTTAACTTGTGCCGACGTGCGTGCAGAAATGAAAGCTTTTTATCGAGAGTTGCGCAATTGCGAATACGATATCGTTTTGGACGCGCAATGCCTGATAAAAAGCGCCGCAGTGACGCGGATGGCGAAAGGGCCGAGATATGGTCTAGATAAGCAATCTTGTCGTGAGCCATTAGCCGCCATGGCGTATCAGTTTCCTCAGGCGGTTGCCAAGGGTCAGCATGCAATTCCGCGCGTGCGCCAACTATTATCTCAAGTATTGAATTATCAGCTCCCTAATACCTTCTCTTATGGTATCGATAAAAGTCGTTGGTCGCGTCCTGATGTAGAAGGCGAATATTGGCTATTTCTCCATGGAACGACTTGGGATACTAAGTTGTGGCCAGAAACTTATTGGCTTGAGCTAGCGGATATGGTCGTTAAGTCAGGGAGGAAGGTGGTACTTCCTTGGGGGAATGAAGAAGAAAAAGCACGCGCTGAACGCATTGCTGCCGGAATTGAGGGTGTAGTTGTTTTACCTAAAATGGGTTTGAATGCATTGAACGCCTACCTCGCTTATGCTCAGGGCGTAGTGGGAGTTGATACGGGGTTATCTCATGTGGTCGCGGCTTTAGAAGTGCCGTCAGTTTCAATTTATGGTGCGACAGACGCTGTATTAACGGGTGTTCTTGGGCCGAATGCGGAAGTATTGAGTAGTGACTATGACTGCGCTCCTTGCCTGAATAAACAATGTAATCACCCGAGCCGAAATGATGGCTTGGACGCTCAGCCACCGTGTTATCGTTCTATCTCCGCCCAGCGGGTTTTTGAAGCGTTAACACTAAAAGTCGAACAGTCAGTGTCGATTATCGCCAGAAATAATCGGGGTGCCTAGTTTTTGGTATGCAACGTCCGGTACTCCCCGGGAGCGTGGCCTGTCCAAGATTTAAAGCGGCGATGGAATGAGCGAACCTCGCTGAAACCTAAGTTGATAGCAATTTCGTTTATAGCAACTTGGGTTGTGGTTAGCCATTCAATTGCTGTCTCTCGTCGAATGTCATCCAGTAATTGTTGGTAGCCTGTGCCTGCTTCTTGTAGGCGGCGCTGCAAGGTACGCTCTGTCATATCAAGAGCTTCTGCAACTTTCTCTTTGCGAGGCAGTTCATGCTCCATTAAACGGCGTAAAACTGCTCGAACTTGCAAAATGATCGTTTTCTTTTGTTTTAGTTCATCCATCATTGATTCGGCTTGCTGAGTTAAACTCTGCAATAAGCCTGGATCAGGTTGGCGCAAAGGGATTTCGAGTACTTCTTCATCGACGATTAGCGCACTGCGCTTGGCATTAAACTCTATGTCACAGCCAAACATTTCTTGGTAAGTCGCTAAAACTTCATTGCTCGGTTCATCACGCTCTAGTTGTACAAAATAAGGTTTCCCGTCGGGCAGGTCGGCCAGATAACGCGCGAATTGGGTCCAGGAGAAAAGAACGTTATCGATCATGTGTGGAATGATGATAGGGTCATCATATTGGCAAACCCAGCGTACGGCGAGACGACTTCCTGCTTTCTCAAGCTTGGTAACCCCCATATCACCCACAATGCTTTCATACATTGGAGTCATATGCAGAGCTTCTCGTGCACTGCGACAGTTCATGATCATGTAGCCAAAAATGCTGTAAGAACCAGGCTGAACGTAAGAGCCACTTTTAAGACCGAACAGGGGGTCGTTGCAGGCGTCGACAAGCCAGCGAATTAAACGCTGGAACTCAGTTCCTGTGACTCGGCTAATGCTGTTATCCAGTATGCCGATAGGAAGATCATTTTGTACAAGCGCGTCTTCTGCTTCAATGCCATAATCTTGTGCAGCTCGTAAGTATTGGCGCAGCGCAGCGGTTGAGGCGGATCCAAGGCGGTCTTCAGTCATAATGCTATTTTCAGAGTGCTCTTTTCACGGATGATGTCCTAATTTACTACGCGACTGTCCGAAAGCGTCGTTGCTAAAGTTGAGTGCGTTAGTAAACTAGTCCGACATATTAGCGCTACCTGCGCCATGGGTCTATTACTGACTCAAAAAATAAAAAAATATTTGGAGAAGAATATGCGTCGTTGGAACGGTTGGGGTGATGACAGTACTACGAAAGAAGTTTCTGAACATGGTGGTGCTCTGATTCGTAGCTTTATCGGTGAACCGAAAGCTTTGCAAGATGCAACGCTAGAAAGTGTTATTGCTAAAGTCCCAGCGTCTCGCTTACCTGAGCATCCCCTAATTGTCACTGATGCCGAAGATCGTGTTCGCCACGCTCGTGGTCAAAGTTTTCCTGATTGGTTAGCGATGCGTAGTGGTGATTTTGAAGTCTTTCCCGATGGTATTGCTTACCCTGAAACCAGCGCCCAGGTTCGCGAAATTTTAGATTTGGCCGTAGAGCATGACTTTATTGTTATTCCTTATGGTGGTGGTACATCCGTTGCTGGTCATATTACTCCACAAAAAAATGAGAAAGCGATTCTTACCATTGATATGGGTCATATGAACCAGTTGATGGAATTGAACGAAGAAAGTCAAATTGCGACGTTCGGTGCAGGGACTCCTGGGCCACAAGTAGAAGCGCAATTGCAAGCCCGCGGTTATACCCTTGGCCATTATCCTCAATCTTGGGAACTTTCTACTATTGGTGGTTGGATCGCAACACGTTCTTCAGGACAGCAATCTTTACGCTATGGCCGTATTGAGCAAATGTTTGCAGGCGGAAAGCTTGAAACAATGCAAGGTACAATGGATATTCCAACAATTCCTGCTTCTTCAGCCGGTCCGGATATGCGTGAAGTGACGATGGGCATGGAAGGTCGCATGGGCATCTACACCGAAGTAAAGGTCCGTGTAATACGTGTGGCGCAAGAAGAAAAATTCATGGTTTGCTTTATGCCAAACTGGGAAGCAGGTAAAGCGGTTGCTCGTGAAGTCGCTCAGCAAAAAATCCCAATGTCTATGATGCGTGTCAGTAACGCTGCAGAGACTCGTGCTCATGCAAACTTAGGCACAACCTTGAAGCAGTTTAAAATGCTTGATGGCTATTTACGCTTCCGCGGTTTGGATGATAATCGCTGTATGTTGACGTTTGGTGTTACTGGCACAAAATTCCAAAACAAAACGTCGATGAAGCAAGTTAAAAAGATTTTGAAAAAGTACAAGGGTGTTGGCGGTCCGCTAGCAAACATCATGGGTTCTATTTGGGCACATGGTCGTTTTAAATTCCCTTATTTGCGTGAAACGACTTGGGCACAGGGAATTGCTGTTGATACATTAGAAACGTCTACCGATTGGGATAACGTTGATAACTTAATGAACGGTATGGAAGAATCTTTGCGTACGGCGTTAAAGGACGATAACGAAGATGTGATGGTATTCACTCATCTTTCTCATGTTTATGGTCAAGGTTCGAGCATCTATACAACTTATTTCTTCCGTTGTGCTGATACCTATGAAGAAACTTTGGCTCGTTGGAAAAAACTAAAGGGCAATACTTGTGAAGTGATTGCTCAAGGTCGAGCGACGATTTCTCATCAGCACGGTGTGGGTCGTGACCATGCGCCGTATATGTCGGCAGAAAAAGGCGAGCTGGGCATGCGCGTGATCGAAACTTTAATTAATGACTTCGATCCTGAAAAGCGCTTGAATCCAGGTATTTTGATTGAAGACGATAAAAAATAAAGAAATTTTAACTACATTCTCAACATTAAATCCTGCTCAAAAGAGCAGGCAATAAAGGTATTAAAGCACTATGTGGCAGCAAGCTTGGCAAGCCGGTAATCGCGATTTATTAATTGATCGTCTAAAAGATAATGCGAATAATGAGTGGGATCTCGTTATAGCCGGTGGTGGTATCACGGGTGCTGGCATTGCGCGAGAAGCTGCACGTCGTGGCCAGAAAGTATTATTGGTAGAACGCCAAGATTATGCTTGGGGAACGTCAAGTCGTTCTTCGAAGATGGTACATGGTGGATTGCGCTACATTGCTGCGGGTGATATCAAAACAACGATGCATTCAGTAACTGAGCGTGAACGCTTAATGAATGAAGCCCCTGGGTTGGTCGACCAAATGAGTTATTTAATGGCCCATTATAAAGGTGGCTTTCCAGGTCCATTTGTTTTTAATACCTTATTGCGTATTTATGATTTTTTTGCCGGCAAGAAATATCGGAAATTTCATAAAATTCAGAATTTTGAATATTTAAGTCCACTGATCAATGAAGATGAATTAATTGGTGGGACTCAATTTGCGGATGCCGTAACGGATGATTCCCGTTTGGTTATTCGTGTATTACGAGAAGCTCAAAAAGATGGCGCCGACGTCATTAATTACATGGGTGTTAAGTCGCTTTTAAAGGACGGTGATAAGGTTGTTGGCGCAGTTTTGGCAGATGCTGAAACGGGTGAGACGTATGACATCAAGTCGAAAGTTGTCATTAATGCGACTGGCGCCTGGGGTGATGAATTGCGTGGTGAGGTCAGTGAGGAAAAAAATATCCGACCTGCACGTGGAAGTCATGTAATTGTGCCAAGTTGGCGCTTGCCTGTTGGTGCCGCTTTTACGGCTATGCACCCAGATGATAAACGTCCTATTTTTATCTTTCCTTGGGAAGGGCGCACGGTTATTGGAACAACGGATTTAGATAATAATGGTATCGATAATAATGAAACGAGCATGACTCGTGAAGAATTAGAGTACTTGTTGAAAGTTGCCAACTTCCAATTTCCAAAAGCAGAGCTGAAAGAAAAAGATATTATTTCTTCTTGGGCTGGGGTTCGTCCTTTAGTGAGCTCAGGGGCTTTAAACCCGTCAAAAGAAAAACGTGATCACAGTGTTTGGAATGACAATGGATTGGTAACGGTCAGTGGTGGTAAATTAACGACTTTCCGTTTAATTGCGCTGGACGTTTTGGCGGCGGCTGCTGAATACCTGCCAGGATTCAATGCTAAAGACTCTGGTGCCGATATTTTCACTAAATCGAAACCTCAAAATCCTTTGTTTGCGCGTTTACCAACCTATTTACAAAAACGACTGCAAGGCCATTATGGCATGGATGGTGATGCACTATTAGCGCAGGCTCATGATCACGAGATGGAAGTTATTCCCGGTGCTCAGGCAATGTGGGCTGAACTACGTTGGTCAGCGCGCAATGAAGCGGTTATGCATCTTGATGACTTATTATTACGCAGAACTCGTGTGGGCTTGTTGGTTGAGCGTGGCGGATTGGTTTTTGAAGAAAAAATAAAAGCAATTTGTTGTGAAGAGCTGTCTTGGTCTGAAGAACAGTGGCAGCAAGAGTTAAGCCGCTATAAGACTATTTGGAATACATATTACAGTATTCCAGCTTAAATCAGTGACCAGATAACTATAACAATTAAAAAGGGTGATGCTGTGACTCAGCCGCAATATGTACTTGCCATTGATAATGGAACGCAGAGCATTCGTGCTTTGGTATTTGATGAACAAGGGAATGAAATTGCTAAAAGCAAGGTTGATTTGGAAGCTTACTTTTCCAAGAATCCTGGCTGGGCTGAGCAGGATGCAGATTATTATTGGCGCTCTCTGGGCCAAGCTTGCCAAGATTTATGGGCGCAAGGCATTGTTAAGCCTGAGGAGATTAAAGGTGTATCGTTAACAACTCAGCGATATACCATGATTAATCTAGACGAGAATAAGAAGCCTCTGCGACCTGCAATCGTTTGGATGGACCAGCGCCGCGCTGAAATTGAAAAACCTCTGTCTGGAATCTGGGGTTTCTTGATAAAGGCTTTGGGTTTGTCGAATGTTATTGCAGAGCTAAGAGCAAAAGCACGTGATAATTGGATTCAACAGCAGCAACCGGAAATCTGGAAGAAAACTCGCCATTATATTAGTTTATCGACGTATCTCGTTTATAAATTAACGGACCAGTTAAAAGATTCAACCGGTTCCACTATGGGGTACTTGCCTTACGACTATCGTAAGCAGCAGTGGGCGAAGAAAAGTGATTTAAAATGGAAGTTACTAGCTGCAACTCGGGAAATGATGCCTGATCTTGTTAAGCCAGGTGAGTTGCTTGGGGAAATTACTGCAGAAGCCGCTCAGTTTACTTCCTTGCCGGTCGGTTTAAAAATGATAGCGGCAGCATCGGATAAGGCGTGTGAAGTTCTAGGTTCTGGTGGTGTAGAGCCTCATGTCGGTTGTCTAAGCTATGGCACGACTGCAACGATTAATACATCGACTAAAAAGTATGTTGAAACTATCCCTTTTATTCCACCATATTCTGCTGCTATGCCGGGTATCTATAATACAGAGATGATGGTTTATCGCGGTTTTTGGATGGTTAGTTGGTTTAAGAATGAATTTGCCCAAGCTGAGCAGCGTAAAGCAAAAGAGTTAGGTGTTGAAACTGAGCAGCTTTTTGATGAGTTGTTGAACCAGGTTCCTGCGGGCTCTATGGGGTTAATGATGCAGCCTTATTGGTCTCCAGGTGTTCGTCAGCCGGGACCAGAGGGTAAGGGAGCACTCATTGGTTTTGGTGATGTGCATAAGCGTGCTCATGTATATCGAGCTATCTTAGAAGGTTTGGCCTATGAATTACGGTCAGGTAAAGAACAAATAGAGCGACGTAGCGGTACTAAGATTACACGTTTACGTGTATCGGGCGGTGGCTCCCAAAGTGATGCAGCAATGCAGTTGACCGCTGATATATTTGGTATGGCGGCGGAGCGTCCTCATACTTTCGAAGCGTCTGGGCTGGGTGCGGCAATCAATTGCTTTGTTGGTTTAGGAGTATATCCCAGCTATGGCGAAGCTATTGAGAAAATGACGCGCTTAGGTGAAGTCTTTGAGCCGGATTTAGCGACAGTTCAAATGTATGATCGTTTGTATAAAGAAGTTTATAAAAAGATGTATCAGCGGATGAAGCCTCTGTATCAATCTATTCGAGATATTACGGGTTATCCTAAGAAATAACTTGTTTCTTGATGCTTAGTTAAGACTGGAGTCGAGCAATTGCTCGGCTTCTTTAATCGATTCTAAATATAACCACTCAATTTCACTCGGATCGAGTCCTGTTTTTTTCCAGAGTGACCAGCGAATTTTTTGCCATTCCCCTTTTTCCATAAAAATCACCGTCGTAAAAATAAATCCTAGTTTGCCCGACTTTTTTATGAGAGCTGTTTTTATATCTGTCTGCAAATGAATTTTGTCCAATAATTGAACTAAAGGGGTGTCGAAATAGGCATCTAGATTAGAGAAAAGCCCTGCAGTAAACGCAACATCATTGGCGATGCCAGGGATGGATTTTGATAAGGATTGGCAAAAGAAGGCGCGTTGTAGAGATTGCTTGCTTAGCTCTTTTGGCTTGTCTTCTAATTTACCTAAGCTGAGCATGGTAACCCAGGTCTTTATTTGCTGTAAGCCTGCAACCATCACAGCGCGCTGAAGCGATTCGACCTTATTTTGCTGATTGAAAGCAGCGGAGTTGACCAGTTTTAATAAGCGAAAGCTCAGTGCAGGGTCTTTCGCTAATAAGCCTTCAAGATGCTTAGCGGTTATGTCAGGATCCTGAAGTTCAGAAATCAATTCGATGATTCGTACTTTATTGCTGCCCGACTTGTTGCCATAAATATTAGCCGGCTTACTGAAAAAATAGCCTTGAAAATAGTCACAGCCTGCTTGTCGACAGGCTTCATACTCTTGCTGGGTTTCGACTTTTTCTGCTAGCCATAAATAATTTTCTTTGCCTTTACGTTCAATGATTTGTCTGGCGTTGTCGATACTTTTTAAGGCTAAAATATCTAATTTAATGATGTCGACATGGGGCAGGAATGGATCTTGAGCAGGATCGCCTAGGTAGTCATCGAGGGCGATTAGGTAGCCACGCTTTCTAAGTGCCGCAACCGCACTGACATTTTCAGCGCTGGCTTTAATATGCTCAAGGATTTCAATGACGACACTTTGAGGGTTGAACGGTGGTGGGTTACTGAGCCAGTGTTCTGTGAAGTTGATATAGGCAGGGCAGCCTGCGGTGACGTGTTCAATCCCAATATCATCAAAGGCAGTCACTAATACCTCATTGGTCGCTAGGTCTCCACAGTGTTGCTGCCAGCCTTCATCGTCACTTGGAATAGGACGATAGAGCAGCTCGTAGCCTATGGTAGACAGCTTTTTGTCGAAGATTGGCTGTCTAGCGAGTAATACATTGGTTTTTGGATGCATGCTATTCCTCAGATTTCTAATTAATTGTAGTCGATAAATGAAAAATAATGCCATGCGTTTCAATCTTGCTTGACTACACTTATAGGATAAAGCATTTGTGGAGTGGACTATGAGTGGTGTTCTGAGCACTGTTGACGCGCGTACCCAGTTAGTTGGGCAAAATAGACTGGAGCTATTGTTGTTTAGTTTGGGTGGCAGTCAGAGATTTGCAATTAATGTGTTCAAGGTACAAGAGGTGCTTAGTTTACCACCTCTAACGGAGATTCCTGATCGCCATGAAGTTGTCGTAGGGGTAACGCATCTACGCGGTCAAACAATTCCTGTGGTTGATTTGCGCCGTGCAATTAAGATGGGAACGACTAAGATCGATGAAAATTCAACGATCATTGTGACTGAATACAATATGACAGTGCAGGCCTTTTTGGTTTCCGGGGTTGAGCGCATCGTTAATATGAATTGGAATGAGATTTTACCACCCCCTGCTGGTGCAGGGCGTTCGCATTATCTAACGGCTATCACGCAGATGGATGATAGAATTGTTGAGATTATTGACGTTGAGAAGGTTTTAGCTGAAATTACGCCATATAATGTAGAAATTAGTGATGATTGGGTTGATGATGAACTCGTTGAGTGCATTAAGGGTAAGCAAATCTTAATTGCAGATGATTCTCAGGTGGCTTTAAATCAAGTAACAGGCGTACTTGAGAAGCTTGGGATTGATGTTGTTGCGACACATAATGGCTTGGAAGCTTATCAAGTATTAGAGGCTTGGAAGGCGGAAGGAAAAGATATCGCGAATGATGTCTTAATGATGATTACCGATGCTGAGATGCCTGAAATGGATGGCTATATGCTCACCACGGAAATTCGTAAAGATCCAGTCTTGAAGGGGATGTTCATTGTATTGCACACTTCATTATCCGGTAATTTTAATAAAGCTATGGTAGAAAAAGTTGGTTGTGATGGCTTCTTATCAAAGTTTCAGCCTGAACAGCTAACAAAAGAAGTGCAGAGAATTATCCGCAAGAAGCTCGGGATGGAAGAGAAATAACAATCTTTATCTCGAGTAAATGTATTATGATGGCGTGTATTAAATCTTAGTAAAACGGACATCTACATGCTGCCTCTAATTAGCCAATTGTTCATTTATCCGATTAAATCTTGTGCAGGTATCGCTGTTTCAAATCTTCACTTCGATCATAAGGGGCCTCTTTATGATCGACGCTGGATGCTTGTTGATGCCCATTCGGGTGAATTCTTAACGCAACGCGAATTACCTTTGATGGCCATTATTTTAACGCGTATTGATAATGGTAGGGTCTGGGCTGAACAAACTGTTGATTCTGAGCTAGAAAAATCATTTTGCTTGCCAGTTGAAGGGAGCTTGCAAGATGTCGCTATTTGGTCTGATAACGTTAAGGGATTAGATTGTGGTGACGAAGCGGCGCACTGGTTTAGTCGTATTCTAGATCGCGAGTGTCGATTAATTTATCAAGGGGAGTGTGAAAGGGCTGCTGATCTAAAGTATGCAGAGCTAGGAACTAAAGTGAGTTACGCGGATGGTTTTCCATTATTGGTCGTCTCTGAAACTAGTATTGAGGCATTAAATAAAGAGTGTATTGATGCTGAAGTCAGTGCGAGAAACTTTAGGCCTAATATTGTTATTGCAGGAACGGAAGCTTTTGCTGAAATTGATTGGCAAGGACTGATTGCGAATCAGGTTTTGATGAGTGTTGTAAAACCTTGCGAGCGATGTGTTATTCCAACGATCAACCCTGAAACGGGCTTGAAACAAGCCGGTATTTTGCCTGTTTTATTGCGCTTTTGTCGCCGTGATAAGAAGATTTATTTTGGTCAGAACCTAACCTTTAAATATTCTAAGGGTATGGAATTGAGTATCGGTGATAGCGTGGAAATTAATTCAAAATAGAGAAAATTTAGAATAATTCTACATCGTCATCCGTATCAAAGTTTTCTTCAGCTTCTTTTTTGAATTGGTGGTGATAGATTTCTAATGCTTCTGCTACGCTATGTCCACGCATAATGTGTTCAAACATAATGCGTTCAGCTTCCATGGTATAGCTGCTTTTTATGTCTTCTTGTACACTTCTCCAAGCTTCTTCTTGATAGCGCTCACCTGAATCAGCTATTAGGTGTCCAATTTTTTCTAAGCTGTGGGATGCGTGATCAAGGCGCTGACTAAGTCGGTCGTAGAATTGAAATGCGATAACAGCCTGCTGTATTTTCCCGCTTAAGCCTTCTGCGGCTTGTAGCATATTTTGTCGAATTTCTGCTTCGTGGGGGATATTTACGTCTAATTTTTGCGCTTCTTCAATAATTTCCTGGCTGTGGCTGGCTAAGTCAGTAAAGCTATCGGTTAGTTGATTAACAGATTGATCGCCTTCTTTCATACTAGTTTCTATTTGTGCAACCGTTAAGGCTAGCATGGAGATTGTTTCTCCAATTTGGCTAAAGTTTAGTGTCGGTTGTTTATTTTGACTTCCAAGAGTATGGCGCTCTGGTTCTAGCATGATCTATCTCATCCATTAGCAATATAGAAAGCATAGATGATTTTTAAGCCTGTGCTTAAATTCAGAGCAAAAAAAAGCCGCATACAAACGATGCGGCTTTTTTCTTAAGGCAGAATTACTTTGTAGGGTAATCGCGCTTAGGAGAGCCTGTATAAAGCTGGCGAGGACGACCAATGCGGTAGTCGCTGCTGATCATTTCGTTCCAGTGAGCAATCCAGCCAGGAGTACGGCCTGTTGCAAAAATAACAGTGAACATTTCAGAAGGAATGCCAATCGCTTTTAGGATGATGCCCGAGTAGAAATCTACGTTTGGATATAGGCCACGTTTAACGAAGTACTCGTCTTCAGTAGCAATCTTTTCAAGCTTGATTGCAATCTTCAATAGAGGATCGTTTTCTAAGCCAAGTTCTGCTAATACTTCGTCGCAAGTCTTTTTCATAACTTTTGCGCGTGGGTCGAAGTTTTTATAAACACGGTGACCGAAGCCCATAAGACGGAAAGGATCTTCTTTGTCTTTAGCTTTAGCAATAAATGTGTCGATATTAGATTCGTCACCAATTTCTTCAAGCATGTTCAATACGGCTTCGTTAGCACCGCCGTGAGCAGGACCCCATAGTGCAGCGATACCGGATGCGATACAAGCGAATGGGTTGGCGCCAGTCGAGCCTGCTAAACGTACTGTAGACGTTGAAGCATTTTGCTCGTGGTCAGCGTGCAATAAGAAGATGCGGTCCATTGCTTTGGCAAGAACAGGGCTGATTGGCTTCTCATCACATGGAGTATTGAACATCATGTGTAAAAAGTTTTCAGAATAAGACAGGTCGTTACGTGGATACATAAACGGCTGGCCAATAGAATACTTATAAACCATAGCAGCAAGCGTTGGGATCTTTGCGATTAAACGGTGTGCTGAGATTAGGCGATGCTGAGGATTGCTGATATCCATAGAGTCATGATAAAACGCTGATAAAGCACCTACAACACCACACATAACGGCCATTGGGTGAGCATCACGACGGAAACCATTAAAGAAATGGTTAAGCTGTTCGTGAACCATTGTGTGGTTCTTAATAGTGCTTACAAACGTTGCTTTTTCTTCAGCTGTTGGTAGCTCGCCATGAAGCAATAAGAAACACGTTTCTAAGTAGTCAGAATTTTCAGCAAGTTGATCGATAGGGTAGCCGCGGTGTAATAAAACACCTTTTGCACCATCGATGAAAGTAATTTTAGATTCACACGCTGCAGTAGAAACAAAACCAGGATCATAAGTAAAAAGGTTTTTACTGGTTAGGCTGCGCACGTCAACAACGTCTTGTCCTAGGGTGCCTTTGTATACTGGCAATTCTAAGTTTTCTTCAATGCCATCGACGGTAAGTGTCGCTTTAATATCAGCCATGAAGGCCTCCTGCTACTGAATTCATTTGCGTTATTCGAGTTAAAAAAGCTTTCTGCGCTTAATTTACTGCTTAAATAAAGGGCGAAACTATAGAGCGTCTGGTGTGATTGTCAATTACTCAAATGCTCTAGAGGGCGCATATTTGTTGTCAACTTAGGTTGCTATAGCGCTTTTAAATTGTCTGTAGCCCGCACTAAATCTCGTTAAAAATTTTTCTTGTACAGAAAGTATACTAGACTAATTGTCGTAATTAGCGCGTTTAAAAAATGAAGTTTTATTTTAGTTGCGCCTTATAGTTTGTAAAACAGTGTATGGATGATTATAATTTGTCGCGACATTTATCTGCGTAAACGTTATGCAGTTTGTTGTTGATTATTTTAAGCCAACGTTAACTGTTTAGTTTTTAAACAGTGACAATAAAATAGAGTGTAGATGAGCCGTGAATAGCAATAGACCTAAAAATCTGGATCTGACTACTATAGAGCTCCCACTTCCTGCAAAGGCCTCTATCCTTCATCGTATTTCTGGTTTCGCATTATTCTTTGCTGTTGCTTTCATGTTGGTTGCATTAAATGCATCCCTTGAATCAGCAGAGAGTTTCGCTGAGCTGAAAGCGACGTTTGATAACGGTCTTGTAAAATTGATTACTTGGTTGATTTTATCTGCAATAGGTTACCACCTAGTTGCGGGTATTAAACACCTTGTAATGGATGCAGGCATTGGTGAAACCAAAGAAGGCGGAAAAGTTGGTGCCATTATTACCTTGGTAGGTGGTGCAATCGTGATCGCTTTGGCTGGAGTTTGGGTATGGTAGCAAGTATTACTAATTTAGGACGCAGTGGGTTATACGACTGGGTCATTCAACGATTAACTGCAGTTATTTTAGCAGTTTACACCTTGTTCTTGTTGGGCTTTGTTATTGCTCACCCTGATATGCAATATAGCGATTGGCAACAATTGTTTTCTTGCACTGCAATGAAGATCGCTAGCTTATTAGCTTTGATTTCGATTTGTGCGCATGGCTGGGTTGGTATGTGGACAATCGCTACTGACTACATCAAGCCAACGGGTATTCGTTTCCTTTTCCTACTAGTAACTGCGGCGTTTGTATTCGTATATCTAGTATGGGGCATTGATATTTTGTGGGGCGTATAAATCATGTCTAATAAAATCCGTACTTTATCTTATGACGCTATCGTTATCGGTGGCGGTGGTGCAGGCATGCGTGCCGCATTGCAGTTAACAGAAGCCGGTATTAAAACGGCTTGTGTAACTAAAGTATTCCCAACGCGTTCACACACAGTATCCGCTCAAGGTGGTATTACGTGTGCGATTGCTTCTGCTGATCCGAATGATGATTGGCGCTGGCACATGTACGATACCGTTAAAGGCTCCGATTATATTGGTGACCAAGACGCGATCGAATACATGTGTTCTGTAGGCCCGCAAGCTGTTTTCGAACTTGAACACATGGGTCTACCTTTTTCTCGTACCGAAGAAGGTCGTATTTATCAACGTCCTTTCGGCGGTCAGTCTAAGGGTCCAGATAATCCAACTCAGGCTGCTCGTACTTGTGCTGCTGCTGACCGTACTGGTCACGCATTATTGCACGCTCTGTATCAGGGCAACTTAAAAGGCGGTACTACCTTCTTAAACGAATGGTATGCGGTTGATTTGGTTAAGAATGCTAAAGGTCAGGTTGCTGGTGTTATCGCGATTGATATGGAAACAGGCGAAACTGTTTACATTAAAGCGAAAGCAACAGTATTGGCTACTGGTGGCGCTGGTCGTATTTACCAGTCCACAACGAATGCATTAATCAATACCGGTGACGGCGTTGGTATGGCAATTCGTGCTGGCGTTCCGATGCAAGATATCGAAATGTGGCAGTTCCACCCAACCGGTATTGCTGGTGCGGGTGTTCTTGTTACTGAAGGTTGTCGTGGTGAAGGCGGTTACTTAGTCAATAAAGACGGTGAACGTTTCATGGAGCGCTATGCGCCAAACGCGAAAGACCTTGCTGGTCGTGACGTTGTTGCCCGTTCTATGGTTCTAGAGATTCTAGAAGGCCGTGGTTGTGGTGAAGATGGCGACCATGTATTCCTTAAGCTTGATCACCTAGGTGAAGAAACTTTGAATGCCAAGCTTCCTGGTATTCTTGAGCTTTCTCGTACCTTCGCTCACGCGGATCCTGTTAAAGTGCCAATTCCTGTAGTACCTACATGTCACTACATGATGGGTGGCGTGCCGACTAATATCGGTGGTCAGGCTTTGACTCAAGTAGATGGTAAAGATGTTGTTATCGAAGGTCTTTATGCTGCTGGTGAGATCGCTTGTGTATCGGTACACGGTGCTAACCGTTTAGGTGGTAACTCACTGCTTGATTTGGTTGTATTCGGTCGAGCTGTTGGTATACAAGTTGAGCAAAGCTTTAAAGAAGGCTTTGAATCAATTGATGCGAGCGAAGAAGATATCGAACGTGCGATGGCTCGCTTGAATCGTTTGAACAACTCTACCTCTGGTGAGAGTGTTGCGGACGTTCGTGCGGATCTGCAAAAAACGATGCAGCTATATTTCGGTGTATTCCGTGATGGCGAAAGCATGGTTAAAGGCTTGGGTCTGTTGGACGAAATCGCTAAGCGTGTTCAAAACACTGTGCTTGATGATAAGAGTGGTGCGTATAACACAGCCCGTATCGAAGCCCTTGAATTGGATAACTTATTCGAGACAGCTTACGCAACGGCTATTGCTGCTATTGAGCGTAAAGAATCTCGTGGCGCTCATGCCCGTAATGATTATACCGAACGTGATGATGAGAACTGGTTATGCCACTCATTATATTTCCCAGAAACTAAAACCAT
>CAJVZR010000042.1 GCA_913019965.1 uncultured Oleispira sp. | reverse complement strand
GAAGGTCTACGTTTCGCTATCCGTGAAGGTGGCCGTACTGTAGGTGCTGGTGTTGTTGGTAAAGTAATCGCTTAATCAACTGGCCGTTAATTATAACGGTAGCCCTAATGTCGTGTGATGTTGGGGTAAAGGCTAAAAATAATTATATGATGTAAGTTGTTGATTATTTGAAGCTTTCTAGCGAGAAAGGCTCTCTTCCCTAATCGGGAGGAGGGCCTTTCTTTTTGTGCGCTTGACACTTTTTGATCAGAAGCATACAATTCGCCTCCCTTTTCGAAGGGTGTTCGGCTGCATCTAACATTAATTGGAGACTGGAACGAATGCAAAACCAAAGTATCCGTATCCGTTTGAAAGCTTTTGACCATCGTCTGATCGATTCTTCGACTCAGGAGATTGTTGAAACTGCTAAACGTACAGGCGCTCAGGTTCGTGGTCCTATTCCACTGCCTACTCGTAAAGAGCGTTTTACAGTATTGGTTTCACCACACGTCAACAAAGACGCTCGTGATCAGTATGAAATCCGTACACATAAACGCATGCTTGACATTGTTGAGCCAACTGAGAAAACAGTTGACGCGTTAATGAAGCTTGATTTGGCTGCCGGTGTGGAAGTTCAAATTAGCTTAGGTTAATAATTAGACAATTCCGTTTAATTAATAACCAGACACAGTTCTTGTGTAACGCTCATTGAGATCTTTTTGATCGATTTGGAGCGGCCATAGCGGGTATCAGCCCCGTACACTAGAGGAAAATATTATGACGATAGGTTTAGTCGGCAAAAAAGCTGGCATGACCCGAGTTTTTTCTGAGGATGGTCAAGCTATCCCAGTAACAGTAATTGAGGTTCCATCTCAGTTAGTTACACAGATCAAAACTCAAGAAACTGATGGCTACCAAGCTATTCAGGTTACTTATGGTGAGAAGAAAGCTTCTCGCGTTTCAAAGCCAGCAGCTGGTCACTTCGCTAAAGCGGGTGTTCAAGCAGGTCGTGGTCTTGTGGAATTCCGTACTGAAGAAGAGTTTGCTGTAGGCGCTGAGCTTGCTGTTACTCGTTTTGAAGATGGACAGAAAGTAGATGTAACCGGTACCTCTAAAGGTAAAGGTTTTCAAGGTGGTGTTAAGCGTTGGAATTTCCAAATGCAAGATGCTACACACGGTAACTCATTGTCTCACCGTGCACCTGGTTCAATCGGTCAGTGTCAAACTCCTGGTCGTGTTTGGAAAGGTAAGAAAATGGCAGGTCACATGGGTTCTGAGCAGGTAACTACTCAAAATCTAGAGATCGTTCGTGTTGATGCTGAACGTGGCTTGTTGTTGGTTAAAGGTGCAGTACCCGGCGCTACCGGCGGTGATCTGATCGTTAAACCAGCTGTTAAAGTTAAGCGCTAGGAGAACAACTATGGAACTGACAACAAACAGTGGTGCCACTGTATCTGTTTCCGAAGTTGCTTTCGGTCGCGAATACAATGAATCATTAGTACATCAGGTTGTTACCGCATACCTGTCTACTGCTCGTCAAGGTACTAAAGCCCAGAAAAACCGCGCAGCTGTAAGCGGCGGTGGTGCTAAGCCATGGCGTCAAAAAGGTACTGGCCGAGCTCGTGCTGGTACATCTCGTGGTCCTATCTGGCGCAAAGGTGGTGTTACATTCGCCGCTAGCCCACGTAGCTTCGAGCAAAAAGTTAATAAGAAGATGTATCGCGCAGCGATGCAGAGCATTCTTTCTGAATTAGTTCGTCAAGAGCGTTTGGTTGTTGCTGAAGAATTCACTATTGATTCTCACAAAACCAAAGACTTCGTAGCGAAAATGGAAGAGTTGCAATTGAGCAACGTCCTAATCATTGCTGAAGACCTGGATGAAAAACTTTACTTAGCTTCTCGTAACGTTCCACACGTTGCAGTGACTGAAGCGGGTGCAGTTGATCCTGTGAGCCTAGTTGCCTTTAATAAAGTATTGGTAACTGTCTCTGCTCTTAAGAAATTAGAGGAGACTTTAGGATGAACCAGGAACGTATCTATCAAGTATTAATGGGTCCACGTATCTCTGAGAAAGCGACAGTTATCGCAGAGCAAGGTCAATACACCTTCGTGGTAGCTCCAGATGCTACAAAGCCAGAAATTAAGAAAGCTGTTGAAGCGTTATTCGAAGTTAAAGTCGAAGGCGTTCAGGTTCTTAACCAGAAAGGCAAAACTAAGCGTACTGCACGCGGCATGGGCAAGCGTAATGACGTGCGTAAAGCATACGTTACATTGGCAGCCGGTCAGGACATTGACTTCGCTGACGCAGAATAGGAGCTAGGGTAATGGCATTAGTAAAAACTAAACCGACTTCAGCTGGCCGTCGTCATCTGGTTAAGGTTGTAAACGCTGAACTTCACAAAGGTAAGCCATTCGCTGGTTTGCTAGAGAAGAAAAGTAAGAGTGGCGGTCGTAACAATAACGGTCGAATTACTACTCGTCACATCGGTGGTGGTCATAAGCAACACTATCGTTTAGTCGATTTTAAGCGTAACAAGGATGGCATTCCAGCTGTTGTTGAGCGTTTAGAATACGATCCAAATCGCAGTGCTAACATTGCATTGTTGAAGTACCTAGATGGTGAGCGTCGTTACATTATCGCTCCTAAAGGTCTTTCAGCAGGTGATGAAGTACGTTCTGGTGAAGATGCTCCTATTAAGGTAGGTAGCACTATGCCACTGCGTAACGTTCCAGTAGGTAGTGTAATTCACTGCATCGAATTGAAGCCTGGTAAAGGTGCTCAAATCGCTCGTTCTGCTGGAACATCTGCTCAGCTAGTTGCTCGTGAAGGTACTTACTGCACCTTGCGTCTACGTTCTGGTGAAATGCGTAAAGTATTATCCGAATGTCGCGCTACTTTAGGTGAAGTGGGTAATTCAGAGCACAGCTTGCGCCAGCTTGGTAAAGCAGGTGCTTCACGCTGGAGAGGCGTACGTCCAACGGTTCGTGGTGTTGTTATGAACCCAGTTGATCACCCACATGGTGGTGGTGAAGGTCGTACATCGGGTGGTCGTCACCCAGTATCTCCGTGGGGCATGCCTACCAAGGGTTATAAAACTCGTAAGAACAAGCGTACCGATAAGCTTATCGTACGTCGTCGTTCTGCGAAGTAAATTTAAAAGAGGATTGAGCTGTGCCACGTTCATTAAAAAAAGGTCCTTTTATAGACCACCACTTGATGACCAAGGTAGAGGCTGCGTTAGAATCGGGCGAAAAACGTCCGATTAAAACCTGGTCTCGACGCTCTACGATCTTTCCGGAGTTCGTAGGACTGACCATTGCCGTTCATAACGGTCGTCAACACGTGCCTGTTTTCGTAACTGAAGACATGGTTGGACATAAACTAGGCGAATTTTCTGTTACGCGTACCTATAAAGGTCACGTTGCAGATAAGAAAGCTAAACGTTAATAAGGGGTGAATTGTATGTCTGAAGTAGCCGCTATATTACGTGGAGCTCAACTGTCTGCCCAAAAGGCACGTCTAGTTGCGGATCAAATCCGTGGAAAAAATGTTTCTGAAGCGTTAACTATTCTTGAGTTTAGCCCTAAAAAGGGTGCTGACTTAATGAAGAAAGTGTTGGAATCTGCCATCGCTAACGCCGAGCATAACGAAGGCGCTGACGTAGACGAGTTGAATGTTTCAACTGTTTTCGTTGACGAAGGTACTACCATGAAGCGCATTCGTCCGCGTGCCAAGGGTCGTGCTGATCGTATATTGAAGCGTTCTTGTCACATCACTGTTAAAGTGTCTGAGAAATAGGGAGCCGAAGATGGGTCAGAAAGTACATCCTACTGGTATTCGTCTCGGTATCACCAAAGACCATAATAGTGTTTGGTATGCCGGTAGCGACAAATATGCAGATAACTTGTTAACTGATATTCAAGTACGTACTCTTATCGAGAAACGTCTTGTTAAAGCTTCAGTGAGCAAAGTAGTTATCGAACGTCCTTCGCAAAACGCGAAGGTTACTATTCACACTGCCCGTCCAGGTATTGTGATTGGTAAAAAAGGTGAAGACGTAGAAAAACTACGTAACGAAATCACTGCAATGATGGGTATTCCGGTACACATCAACATTGAAGAGATTCGCAAGCCAGATCTTGATGCAAAATTAGTAGCGCAAAGCGTTGCTAGCCAGCTAGAGCGTCGTATTATGTTCCGTCGTGCTATGAAGCGCGCCGTTCAGAATGCTATGCGTGGCGGTGCTGAAGGTATCAAGATCCAAGTTGGCGGCCGTTTAGGTGGTGCTGAGATCGCTCGTTCTGAGTGGTATCGTGAAGGACGTGTTCCTTTGCACACTCTACGTGCTGACATCGATTATGCTACATATGAAGCAAACACCACATACGGTGTTATCGGTGTGAAGGTCTGGATCTTCAAAGGTGAAGTCTTGGGTGGTATCGAAGAAGTTCGTAACCGTGCTAAAAACCAAGGCAAAAAGAAAGGCGGCCGTTCATAGGGGTTTTTAACCATGTTGATGCCAAAACGTACAAAGTTCCGCAAAATGATGAAGGGCCGCAACCGTGGCCTAGCTCGCGGAAGTAAAGTGAGCTTCGGTGAGTATGGCCTTAAGGCTACTGGCCGTGGTCGCATTACAGCTCGTCAGATTGAAGCTGCGCGTCGTACAATGACTCGTAAAATCAAGCGTGGCGGGAAAATCTGGATTCGCATTTTTCCTGATAAGCCGATTACCAGCAAGCCTTTAGAGGTTCGTCAAGGTAAAGGTAAGGGTAACGTAGAATATTGGGTATGCCAGATCCAGCCAGGTCGTGTTTTATACGAAATGGAAGGTGTAAGTGAAGAATTAGCTCGTGAAGCGTTCGAACTTGCTGCGGCGAAATTGCCAATTGCTACAACATTCGTTAAACGGACGGTGATGTGATGAAGGCGATCGAATTAAAAGATAAGTCAGTAGCTGAGTTGCAAACTCAGTTAGAAGAACTGTTGAGCGATCAATTTAAATTGCGTATGCAGAAGTCTACTGGTCAGTTGGGTCAATCTCACCTAATCAAGCAGACGCGTCGCAACATCGCTCGCGTAAAAACCGTGCTGGCTCAGAAGGCAGGTGAATAATCATGAGTGAACAAACTAATGCACGCACCCTTACTGGTAAGGTTGTTAGCGATAAGATGGATCAAACCATCACTGTTCTTGTAGAGCGTCGTGTTCAGCACCCGATCTACAAGAAATTCGTGAAGCGTTCTACGAAAGTACACGCACACGACGCGAACAACGAATGCCAAATCGGTGACGTGGTTACTGTTAAGGAATCTCGTCCTTTGTCGAAAACAAAGACTTGGACGTTGGTTACTGTTGATGAGCGCGCCGTTAAGGTTTAGCGCAGTTACTAGGAGCAAATGGCATGATCCAAACACAATCAATGCTGGATGTTGCTGATAACAGCGGCGCCAAACGCGTAATGTGTATTAAGGTTTTGGGCGGTTCACACCGTCGCTACGCCGCTATCGGCGACCTTATAAAAGTATCCGTGAAAGAAGCAATTCCTCGCGGTAAAGTTAAAAAGGGTCAAGTACTTACAGCTGTTGTTGTTCGTACGCGTAAAGGTGTTCGTCGTCCGGATGGTTCTATCATCCGTTTCGATACGAATTCTGCAGTATTATTAAATGCTTCAGATGCACCTATCGGTACCCGTATTTTTGGGCCAGTGACTCGTGAGCTTCGTTCTGAGAAGTTCATGAAGATCATTTCCCTAGCACCTGAAGTGTTATAGGGGAGAGATAGCATGTTGAAAATTCGTAGAGATGACGAAGTAATTGTTATTGCCGGAAAAGATAATGGTAAACGAGGCAAAGTAGTTAAAGTACTTGCCGACAATCGTGTTATCATTAGCGGCATTAATATGGTGAAAAAACACCAAAAGCCTAACCCGCAGCTACAGCAGCCAGGCGGCATCGTTGAAAAAGAAGCTGGAATTCAAGTTTCTAACGTTGCAATCTGGAATCCGAAGACTGAAAAAGCCGACCGTGTTGGCTTTAAAGTTGAAGGCGAGCAGAAAGTGCGTGTTTTCAAATCAACCGGCGAAGTAATCGCTTAAAGCAACTAGGAGATACAGATATGTCACGTTTGAAAGAACTATACAAATCAGATGTTGTAGCCAAGTTGACTGAAGAGTTTGGTTACAAAAACGTTATGGAAGTGCCTCGCGTTACCAAAATCACCCTGAATATGGGTGTTGGTGAAGCATTAGGCGATAAAAAACTTCTTGATAACGCCGTTTCTGATATGGAAGCAATGTCAGGTCAAAAAGCAGTTGTTACTAAAGCTCGCAAGTCTGTTGCAAGTTTTAAAGTACGTGACGGCTACCCGATTGGCTGTAAAGTAACTATGCGTTCAGATCGTATGTGGGAATTCTTGGATCGTCTAATCGACATCTCGCTTCCTCGTGTACGTGACTTCCGTGGCTTGAATGGTAAATCATTCGACGGCCGTGGTAACTACAGCATGGGCGTGAAAGAACAGATTATCTTTCCAGAAATCGAGTACGACAAGGTCGACAAGATTCGCGGTATGGATATCACTATCACTACTACAGCTAATACGAACGAAGAAGGTCATGCTTTATTGAAAGCATTGAACTTCCCGTTCCGTAACTAAGGGTAAGTCTCATGGCTAAGATCAGTATGAAACAGCGTGAAGCAAAGCGTGAGCAACTTGTTGCTAAATACGCTGAGAAACGCGCTGCACTGAAGGCGATTATCTTAAACTTGGATTCTTCTGATGAAGAACGTTGGAATGCGCAAATTCAATTGCAAAAACTTCCACGTGACTCTTCAAAGAGCCGTTTACGTAATCGCTGCCAAATCACAGGTCGTCCACATGGCGTATACCGTAAATTCAAGCTTTCTCGTATTAAACTACGTGAAGAAGGCATGAAAGGTAACGTTCCTGGCCTGAAAAAAGCTAGTTGGTAAGCAATTCCGATTAGTAGAAGGGGAGTACTGTAATGGTACTCCTTCTTTTATTAGTTAGGGCGCTGTACAACAGAGGAAAGACAAATGAGTATGCAAGATCCCTTAGCGGACATGTTTACTCGTATTCGTAACGGCCAAATGGCTGGTCATGCGAATGTGAGTATGCCGTCTTCTAAGTTAAAAGTATCTGTAGCCCAGTTGCTACAAGATGAAGGTTATATCACTGCTTACGCAGTTGATGGCGAAGCAAAAGCTAGCCTAAATATTGACCTAAAGTACTACGAAGGTAAGCCAGTAATTGAGACTATCAAGCGTGTTAGTCGTCCTGGTTTACGTCAATACAAAGGCAAAGTAGCTCTACCTAAAGTAGAAGCTGGTCTTGGTATTGCGATTGTATCCACTTCGAAAGGTGTAATGACTGATCGTGCAGCTCGTGCTCAAGGCATTGGCGGCGAAGTTATTGCTACCGTCTTCTAAGGGGATTTTACAATGTCACGTATTGCAAAAGCTCCCGTAGCTATTCCGGCTGGTGTTGAAGTAACACTAGCGGAGTCTAAGATCGCTGTTAAAGGCGGTAAAGGCACTCTAGAGTTGAATATCCATTCATCTGTAGAAATTAAACAAGAAGAAAACAATATTGTTTTCGCTCCTAAGAACGGTGATAAAGCGGCCATGGCTATGGCTGGTACTTTTCGTTCTTTAGTGAACAATATGGTTGTTGGCGTAACCCAAGGCTACCAGAAGAAATTGATTCTTCAGGGTGTTGGTTATCGTGCCAAAACTTCTGGAAAAGTCGTTAACCTAAGCTTAGGTTTCTCACATCCAGTGGATTATGAGTTACCAGAAGGCGTTAAAGCAGAAGTTCCATCTCAAACTGAGATTGTTATTTCTGGCGCTGATAAGCAACAGGTTGGTCAAGTAGCCGCAGAAATTCGTGGATACCGTCCACCAGAGCCTTATAAAGGCAAAGGTGTTCGCTATGCTGACGAAAATGTGCGTCGCAAAGAAGCTAAGAAGAAATAAGGTCTAGGCTCATGAATGAGAAGAAAACAGCTCGTTTACGCCGTGCCCGTAAAACTCGTATGCGTATTCGCGAGAAGGGTACAGTACGTCTGTGTGTAAATCGTACACCCAGACACATTTATGCTCAGATTCTTTCTTCCAGTGGTGCTGAAGTGTTAGCTACAGCCTCTACTGTTGAAGCGGATCTGCGTGCAACTACTACTGGTAACGTCGAAGCGGCAACTAAAGTTGGTCAGCTAATTGCTGAGCGCGCTAAAGCTGCAGGTGTTACTAAGGTAGCATTCGACCGTTCTGGTTTCCAATACCATGGTCGCGTTAAGGCCCTGGCTGATGCAGCCCGTGAAGGCGGCTTGGAATTCTAAGGGGTAGAGACAATGGCAAATAATGAACGCGTAGAGCGTAACGAAAGCGATCTGCAGGAAAAACTGGTTCAAGTGAACCGTGTTGCAAAAGTAGTAAAAGGTGGTCGTATTTTCGGCTTCACTGCTTTGACTGTAGTTGGCGACGGAAATGGTAAAGTTGGTTTTGGTCGTGGTAAAGCACGCGAAGTACCTACTGCAATCCAAAAAGCAATGGATTCAGCCAAGCGTAACATCATCGAAGTTAAACTAGATGGTAATACCTTGCAGTATCCAATTAAAGCACGCCACGGCGGTTCTAAAGTTTACATGCAGCCAGCATCTGAAGGTACTGGTATTATTGCCGGTGGTGCAATGCGTGCAGTTTTAGAAATGTGTGGTGTTAAAAACGTATTGGCAAAATGTTACGGGTCTACAAACCCAGTTAACGTTGTTCGTGCAACTTTCAATGGCTTGAAGCAAATGAAGTCACCTGAACAGATTGCAGCCAAGCGTGGTAAATCCGTAGAAGATATTCTGGGGTAAGACATCATGGCTAAGAAAACCGTTAAGGTAACTCAATTGCGAAGCTCTATCGGCAAACTGCCGAAGCATCGCGCGACCATTAAAGGTCTAGGCCTTCGTAAGATCGGTCACACTGTAGAGTTGGAAGATACTCCGTCAGTACGTGGCATGATCAACAAGGTTCAATACATGCTTAAGGTAGAGGGATAATAAGATGCGTCTTAATGAACTCAGCCCTGGTAAAGGTGCTAAAACCGCACGTAAGCGTGTAGGTCGTGGTATCGGTTCTGGTCTTGGTAAGACTGGCGGCCGTGGTCACAAAGGTCAAAAGTCTCGTTCAGGTGGTAAAGTAGCACCTGGTTTTGAAGGTGGTCAAATGCCTTTACAACGTCGCTTACCAAAATTTGGTTTTACTTCACGTCAAGCTCAGTATACTGCTGAGGTTCGTTTAAACGAATTGACTAAAGTAGAAGGCGACATCGTAGATTTAGCAGCTCTTAAAGCTGCCGATATCATCGGCGATAAGATTAAGCGTGCTCGCGTAATCTTGTCTGGTGAGATCAAACAAGCGGTTACTATCAAAGGTTTGAAAGTAACTAAAGGTGCTAAGGCTGCTATTGAAGCAGCCGGTGGGAAAGTCGAGGACTAAATGGCTAAAGGCTCACTACCGCAAGGCATGCAAAGTGGATTAACCGAGCTCTGGGCTCGGATCCGCTTCGTATTCTTAGCGATTATCGTATATCGGATTGGGGCACATATTCCTGTACCAGGAATTAACCCTGATCAATTAGCGCAGATGTTTGAACAGAATCAAGGCACGATCTTGAGTATGTTTAATATGTTTTCGGGTGGTGCACTAGAGCGCATGAGTATTCTTGCGCTTGGCATCATGCCTTACATTTCTGCTTCTATTATTATGCAATTGCTAACGGCAGTGAGCCCCCAGCTAGAACAGCTGAAGAAAGAAGGTGAAGCTGGTCGCCGCAAGATCACACAATATACGCGCTACGGCACGGTATTGTTGGCTACTATCCAGGCAACTGGTGTGTCAGTCGGTCTTGCGGGGCAGGGGATTACCTTTAGCTCTGGCATGGACTTCTATCTGGGAGCTATTCCGTCTTTCGTATGTGGTGCGGTTTTCTTGATGTGGTTGGGTGAACAAATCACCGAACGTGGCATCGGAAACGGCATTTCCATACTGATTTTCGCGGGTATCGTTGCTGGCTTGCCAGGCGCAATTGGTCAAAGTTTCGAATCAGCACGTCAAGGGGACTTAAACATCCTTGTGTTGTTAGCGATTGCGATCGTAGCGGTAATGGTTGTTGCATTCGTTGTTTTCGTTGAACGAGGACAGCGCAGAATCACTATTAATTACGCTAAGCGCCAGCAAGGCCGCAAAGTATTTGCAGCACAGACAAGCCATTTACCATTGAAATTGAATATGGCGGGTGTTATTCCTGCTATTTTCGCCTCAAGTCTGTTATTATTCCCCGCCTCGATCGGCCAGTGGTTTGGTCAGACCGAAGGAATGGAGTGGTTGCAGGATGTATCATTAGCGTTAGGCCCTAGCCAACCGCTGTATATCGTGCTGTTCGCAGCCGGTATTATCTTCTTCTGTTACTTCTATACGGCGTTGATGTTTAACCCGAAAGACGTAGCTGAAAACTTGAAGAAGTCTGGTGCATTTATCCCAGGGATTCGTCCAGGGATACAAACGGCAAACTATATTGATGGTGTGTTAGGTAAGTTAACCTTGTTTGGCTCGCTTTATATAGCAGCTGTATGTCTAATGCCTCAGGCTCTTGTAGTCTTGGCTGATGTACCCTTCTATTTCGGTGGTACTTCGTTATTGATCGTAGTGGTTGTAGTAATGGACTTTATGTCCCAAGTACAATCCCATTTGATGTCACATCAATATGAATCAGTGATGAAGAAATCAAATTTAAAGAATTTCGGTTCTGGTAGCGTTCCACGCTAGTAGACTGATTTGATTGGAGAACGTCATGAAAGTACGTGCTTCTGTAAAAAAAATCTGCCGTAACTGTAAGACGATTCGTCGTAACGGCAGTGTGCGAGTGATCTGTACTGCAGATCCAAAGCATAAACAGCGTCAAGGCTAATAATAGTTTTGACCATTGGTGGTGTTTAGTGAATATGTTGCTTGCATTTTATGTGAGTGGCATATATTATCTTGCGCCCTTTATAAGCAAAAACTGATTGGAGTTAGACATGGCCCGTATTGCCGGTGTCAACATTCCTGATAACAAGCACGCGGTTATCTCTTTGACTTACGTATTTGGCGTAGGTCGTTCTACCGCGAAGCAGTTATGTGCTGCTACTGGAATTGCTGAAACGACTAAAATCGCAGATTTATCTGAAGCGCAACTTGACGAACTTCGTAACGAAGTAGGTCAGTTGACTGTTGAAGGTGATCTTCGTCGTGAAAAACAAATGAACATCAAGCGATTGATGGACATGGGTTGCTTCCGTGGCATTCGCCACCGTCGTAGTCTTCCAGTTCGTGGCCAACGCACTAAAACAAATGCGCGTACCCGTAAGGGTCCTCGCAAACCAATCCGTAAGTAATTACGGATTGGCTTTTAGTGTAGCTGCATTGTCATTGTTTAGGTTGCAGTGTTGATATTAAAAGTAGGATTGTAGAATATGGCTAAGCCAGGAAATTCTCGTACTAAAAAGAAAGTTAAAAAGCAGGTTGCGGACGGTATCGCCCACATTCATGCCTCTTTTAACAATACCATCGTAACGTTAACAGATCGCCAAGGTAACGCTCTTTCATGGGCAACTGCAGGTGGTTCTGGTTTCCGTGGTTCACGTAAGAGCACACCGTTCGCTGCGCAGGTTGCTGCAGAGCGCGCTGGTGAAGCTGCTAAAGAATATGGATTAAAGAACCTTGATGTTGAAGTTAAGGGTCCTGGTCCAGGTCGTGAATCTGCGGTACGTGCATTAAATGCATGTGGTTACAAGATTAACAACATCACAGACGTGACGCCGATCCCTCATAATGGTTGTCGTCCGCCTAAGAAACGTCGTGTATAAGGAGACAGAATAGTGGCACGTTATATTGGTCCTAAATGTAAACTGTCTCGTCGCGAAGGCACTGACTTATTCCTTAAGAGCGGCGTTCGCGCATTAGACTCTAAGTGTAAGCTAGAAACTAAGCCTGGCGTACACGGCGCAGGACGTGGTCGTTTATCCGACTACGGTCTACAGTTGCGTGAAAAGCAGAAAGTTCGTCGTTTATACGGTGTTCTTGAAAAGCAATTCCGCGGATATTACAAAGAAGCTGCACGTCGTAAAGGCGCAACAGGTGAAAACCTGCTTCAGTTGCTTGAATCTCGTCTAGATAACGTTGTTTATCGTATGGGCTTTGGTTCAACTCGTGCAGAATCTCGTCAGCTGGTATCACATAAAGCGATTACGGTTAACGGCACTGTCGTTAATGTTGCTTCTTTCATGGTTAAAAGCGGTGACGTTGTCGCTGTTCGTGAAAAAGCAAAGAACCAAGATCGTATTAAAAGTGCACTTGCTCTTGCTGGTCAACGTGGTGATTCATCTTGGATCGACGCGAACGCAAGTAAGATGGAAGGAACATTTAAATCTGTTCCTGAGCGCGCTGATCTTCCAGCAGAGATCAACGAAAACCTAATTGTGGAACTTTACTCTAAATAATAGAGCATCGTAAGGGGCAGCTATGCAGCGTGCAGTAAACGAATTTTTGACACCTCGTCATATTCAAGTTGAAGAAATGAGCAAGACTCATGCGAAAGTGACTCTTGAGCCACTGGAGCGCGGTTTCGGTCATACACTTGGCAACGCATTGCGTCGAATATTGCTGTCCTCCATGCCAGGAGCGGCAATTGTAGAGGTAGAGATTGATGGTGTACTTCATGAGTACAGCACGATCGAAGGCGTACAAGAAGACGTAATTGAAATCTTGTTAAACCTTAAAGGTGTAGCAGTTAAACTTCACGAACGTGATGAAGCTACTTTGACTCTAGTTAAATCTGGAGCAGGTGCTGTAACTGCAGCCGATATCCAACTGGATCACGGTGTTGAAATCGCTAATCCTGAGCATGTAATTGCTCATTTAGCGGAAGGCACTGAACTGAAGATGACGTTAAAAATCTCTTCAGGTCGTGGTTATGAGACTGTTGAGTCTCGCAACCAGAACGATGAAGAAACGAAGGCAATTGGCAAATTGCAGATTGATGCAACTTATAGCCCAGTACAACGCATTTCATACAGCGTAGATAACGCTCGTGTTGAACAGCGTACTGATCTAGATAAGTTGGTTATCGAACTGGAAACCAATGGCACTATCGATCCAGAAGAAGCGATTCGTCGCTCTGCTACAATTCTGCAGCAACAATTAGCAATCTTTGTTGACCTGGAAAATGAGGAAGTAGTTGAGCAGCAGAAAGAAGAAGAGGAAATTGATCCGATCCTTCTACGCCCAGTTGACGATTTAGAGTTAACTGTTCGTTCTGCGAACTGCCTAAAGGCCGAGAATATTTACTACATTGGTGATTTGATACAGCGCACTGAAGTTGAGCTGTTGAAGACTCCTAATTTGGGTAAGAAATCTCTGACTGAAATCAAAGACGTTCTTGCATCACGTGGTCTTTCTCTAGGTATGCACCTAGAAAATTGGCCGCCAGCAAGTCTTCGTAATGACGACAAAGTGTTGGCTTAGTTCTAGCGAACTAAATCTAGCAGAGCGTTCAGTTAGTAAAGGAAAAGAATCATGCGTCATCGTAAAAGTGGTCGCCACTTTAATCGCACCAGTGCACACCGCCAAGCAATGTTTAAAAACATGGCTGTGTCTTTGTTCGAGCATGAAATCATTAAGACTACTTTGCCAAAAGCAAAAGAGTTACGTGGTGTTGCAGAGCCATTGATTACATTGGCTAAAGTTGACTCCGTTGCGAATCGCCGTTTGGCATTTGCACGTACTCGCAGTAAAGAAGCTGTTGGTAAGTTGTTTAATGAATTAGGTCCTCGTTATGAAGCACGTCCGGGTGGCTACATTCGTATTATGAAATGTGGTTTCCGTTCGGGTGATAATGCACCTATGGCTTACGTTGAATTAGTAGACCGTCCTGTTGTTGAAGCAGAAGACGTTGTTGAAGCAACTGAAGCTGGCGAAGAGTAAAATCTTTGTCATAAAAAACCCAGCCTAGGCTGGGTTTTTTTTTGCCTGCGTTTTTGTTTAACCTTTAAAAGGTTGAAATTGGTCCGTTTATTTCCGCTAGGTACTTTATGCTGAAGCGAGACAATCTTTATTTATTTCGTCAAAAGATAACCAGTTATCTTGGTGATATCGAAAGTCATGTAATTGATGATGGCAGTGTTAAATACCGTTACTTAGAAAGTGGCAAAGGTAATGAAGGCTGTATTGTATTCTTGCATGGCCTTTTAGGCACGAAGTCTCAATGGCGAGGCTTGATGGAAGAATTTTCGCAAACTCATCGAGTCATTTCCCTAGATATTCCAGGCTTATCTTCTGCGGATAATGGAGCTTGGGCCAGCTACGAATTTCATAACTTGGCGAATTACCTAAATAATTTTTTACATCGACTCGGGGTTGATAACTGCTCTATTGTTGGTCATTGTGTTGGTGCTAATTTAGCGCAACAGTTTCAGTCTCAATTTGCCAGTCGTGTTGATGAGTTAGTATTGGTGTCCCCCGTTGGTATGGACCTTTTGGATTCTAACGTTTTAATGCCTAAAGTAAGTCAATTTCGAAATACTCTGAATTTTGATTCGTTCGATGAATTTAACACCCTAGTGAATAACCTATTTTTTCAGCCAGTGAAGGTCGCTAAAATATTATTAGAACTCAGGATGAAGGAGCTTATTAGAAATAAGGGTTCAATCAGTGGTGTTATCAAAGATTTAGAAAAAAGCTTGTTGCCCACGATTAATGCATTGCAGATTAGTGAGTGTCATAAGTTAATAATATGTGGTGATTCCGATATTTATATCGATAAAGATGAGTTTAGTTTTTTTGAAAACTGTATCAATACAGAGTTCAAGGTATTACAGCAGTGTGGCCATGTTCCTTTCTTAGAATTCCCCAAAAAAACCGATCAATTGGTGCGTCATTTCTTAATCAAACAACACGCCAATTAATCAGTTAGCAATTCCCACTAGTAACCGCGTTCTAATAGTGGCTTTAAGAAGGTTGCTGTATGAGATTGGCTTTGCTGGGCTAAAGTTTCAGGAGTCCCTTCAGCGATGATGTAGCCACCTTTAGAGCCCCCTTCAGGGCCAAGGTCGACAATCCAGTCAGCGGTTTTAATGACATCTAAGTTATGTTCGATAACCACGACGGTATTGCCGTGATCGCGCAAGCGATGCAATACAGTCAACAGCTGCTGGATATCTTCAAAATGTAAGCCCGTTGTTGGCTCATCCAGAATATACAGCGTATTACCCGTATCTCGTTTGGAAAGTTCTTTTGCTAACTTAACCCGTTGAGCCTCACCACCAGAAAGCGTTGTTGCTGCTTGTCCGAGGGTTATGTAGGAAAGGCCAACATCCATCAAGGTTTGAAGCTTACGAGCGATTGCAGGGATGGCATCAAAGAATTCACGGGCGTCTTCTACTGTGAGAGATAGGCATTCGTGAATATTCTTACCTTTATAGCGGATATCCAGTGTTTCTCGGTTATAGCGTTGCCCTTTACAGATATCACAAGGAACATACACATCAGCTAAGAAGTGCATCTCAACTTTAATTACGCCATCACCTTGGCAGGCTTCACAACGACCACCTTTTACATTAAACGAGAAGCGGCCAACTTTGTAGCCGCGACTACGAGATTCTTGAGTACCAGCAAATAACTCACGAATTGGCGTAAATATGCCGGTATAAGTAGCGGGATTAGAGCGCGGTGTACGACCAATTGGACTTTGATCAATATCGACCACTTTGTCTAACTGATCCATGCCCGTTATCGTTTCGTAAGGCGCTGCTTTTAACGTGGTTGCACCATTGAGTGCAGTCGCTGCTAATGGGTAAAGTGTACGATTAATAAGAGTTGATTTGCCTGACCCTGATACACCTGTAACGCAGGTTAATAAGCCAAGAGGAATATTTAACTCAACACTGTCTAAATTATTGCCAGTCGCGCCGGTTAGAGTTAATAATCTATCGGCATCATAGACACTGCGTTCTGCAGGAATTTCGATTCTTTTTGCACCGGTCAAATACTGGCCAGTAATCGATTTTTTATTTTTGAAAACTTGATCTGGCGTTCCTTGGGCTACAATTTCACCACCGTGTACACCTGCACCAGGACCAATATCAATTAAATAATCGGCGCTGCGGATCGCATCTTCATCGTGCTCTACAACAATTACGGTATTACCAATATCGCGTAAGTGCACAAGAGTTTTTAATAAGCGATCATTATCTCTTTGGTGTAAACCAATCGAAGGCTCATCTAAGATGTACATGACACCAACTAGGCCCGCACCAATTTGAGATGCTAAGCGGATACGTTGAGCTTCGCCTCCAGATAAAGTATCGGAACTACGATTTAAACTTAAATACTCTAAGCCAACGTTGACTAAGAATTGCAAGCGGTCGCGTATTTCTTTTAATATTTTTTCAGCAATTTCAGCTTTTTGACCACTGAACTCAAGCTCATTAAAATATCTCTGGGCATCGTCAATAGGCATGGCTGTGCATTGATGAATTGTCTGATCGCCAACAAAGACATGGCGTGCTTCCGTTCTTAGGCGTGAGCCATCACAGGTCGGACAAGGCTGTACGCTGAGGTATTTAGTCAGTTCTTCCCTTACCATCTGTGAATCAGTATCGTGGAAGCGGCGATCAAGGTTGGGTAGCACGCCTTCAAATACATGAGTCTTTAAGACCGTATCACCACGGCTATTAACATAGTTGAAACTGATCTCGTCTTCACCGCTGCCGCGAAGAATAAGTTCTTGCTGTTTTTTAGTCAGTTTATTAAAGGCTTTGTCGATATCAAAACCATAATGCTCGGCGACAGAATTCAGCATTTGGAAATAATAAATACTGCGTCTATCCCAACCACGAATAGCACCTTCGGAAATAGACAGGCTTGGGTCGGCGACCACTAAGTCTTGATCGAAATACTGCTTAACACCCAAACCATCACAGGTACTGCAAGCACCCGCCGGGTTATTAAAAGAAAATAAGCGCGGCTCAAGTTCCGATAAGCTATAACCACAATGAGGGCATGAGAATTGAGATGAAAAAAGTAAGCCTTCACTTTTGTCATCATCCATAGGTACAACTAACACTAATCCGCCACTGAGCTCGACGCAGGTCTCAAGAGACTCTGCTAGACGTTGAGCAATTTCAGCACGAATTTTAAAGCGATCAACTACGACTTCGATTGTGTGTTTCTTTTTCTTATCCAGCTCAGGAGTATCGTCTAAATCGCAAACTAGGCCATCGATTCTAACGCGAATAAAACCTTGCGCGCGTAAGTTGTCCAGCACATGTAAGTGCTCGCCTTTACGATCACGTACAACAGGGGCCAGAATCATTTGCTTGCTTTCTTCAGGCAGAGCCAATACCTGGTCGACCATTTGACTGATCGTTTGAGCTTCTAAAGCAACATCATGGTCTGGACACTTAGGAGTACCAACACGGGCGTACAAAAGTCGTAGGTAGTCATAGATTTCAGTAACGGTACCCACGGTAGAGCGAGGGTTATGAGATGTTGATTTTTGTTCAATGGAAATAGCAGGGGATAAGCCTTCAATATGATCAACATCGGGTTTTTCCATCATGGACAGAAACTGTCGAGCATAGGTTGAGAGTGATTCAACGTAACGGCGCTGTCCTTCGGCATACAATGTATCAAATGCCAAAGAAGACTTGCCCGAGCCACTGAGGCCGGTAATAACGATGAGCTGATCGCGAGGAATCTCAATGTCTACGTTCTTGAGATTATGGGTACGAGCGCCCTGAACTATAATTTTATCCATTAAACAATTCTGACTTCTAATCAAACGTAAAGTCAGAATTGTAAAGCAACTGAGCGGGGGGTAAAGGAATTAAATTACGCTTTCTTGAGCGATGCCTTCAAGATTATCTTTTGCCCAGTTAACCGCTTGAATTCGGTTAGACACATCAATCTTTTTAAACAGATTATAAATGTGGGTTTTAACCGTATGCATACTGACATTTAAGTGTGCGGCAATTTCAGTATTCGTTGCGCCTGTGGCGGTTAAATTAAGAATTTGCTTCTCACGACGAGTCAGTAGATTGGCATTGTGAGTCACTTTGCGCGGTTTACTGCGAGTACGTTCTAAGTACTGAGCCATTAAACGACGAGATAGCCAGAACTCACCTTCAAAAATACCGGTAATGCCTTTAACTAGTTGCTGTTGTGAACTTTCTTTATAGAAAATGCCGTTGACCATAGGCCAGGCCATTAGGCGTTCTACAGGACTTGTATTTTGGGTATTGAAGAAAGCCACCTGAACATCTTCAGCTTGATCAAAAATTTGCTCTAATAGATCTTGTAGGCGTTCAGTACGGGCACAGTCGGCATCAATGAGTGCTAGCGTTTGGCCTTCAAATTCATTCCAGTCGGCACGCCATTCTGGAGTATTAATCAATTGGCAATCAATATTGGTTCTTTGGTGAATAAAACCAATTAGAATCGAATTCTGTAAATTTTGTTGGCCAAATAGAATGATGCGACGAGAAGTGGAGCTTTCCATGATACGTTCCTTGTAAGCTTAGTGGGCGTCCAGCCCGAATGATGTAATTTTACGTCATTTGTCTTAAATTGCCACATGCAATGGGATAACTAGTCGACATTTTCTTTGCTATTGGTCGTTTTTTTTGTAAAGTTTTCGTACAAATTACGACTTACTCATTAAATGGCGGGGATTAGTGTAAAAGCACTAGAGATTTAAAATTAACTGCTTAGCGGCGCATATATTCTGCTAGAATAAGCCTCCAATTTTTTCGTAATTATTTTACATGTCTTCAGTCTCTCCTATATCAGGTACCGAAAAGCGTGCCATTGCTTCATTAGCCTCGTTATACGCATTACGTATGTTGGGCTTATTCATGGTTTTACCCGTGATGGCTATTGCGGGAGCGGAATTTGAAGGGGCAACACCAGAGCTAATAGGTTTAGCGATTGGTGCTTATGGTTTAAGCCAAGCTCTATTGCAGATACCAGCGGGTGCACTATCTGATTATTTTGGGCGCAAACCCATTATCGTCGTTGGCTTAATAATTTTTGCATTGGGAAGCTTTATCGCCGCCAATGCGGATTCGATATACGGAATAATTTTAGGACGTTTTTTACAAGGCTGCGGCGCGATTGCAAGTGCCGTCATGGCATTGGTAACTGACCTGACTCGGGAAGAACACCGTATGAAGGCTATGGCTTCCATTGGTGCTTCTATTGGCTTGTCATTTTCCGTCGCCTTAGTGCTGGGGCCCATATTAGTAAACCTGGGTGGTTTGCAGTTGATCTTTGTTATAACGGGTGTACTGGCTATTGGCGGCATTATATTGATGTTAACGTTCGTACCAACACCGGCGCGTAAAAAGCATCGAGACGGTAGTGCAATTGTTAGCGAAGTATTCAAGCAGCTGGGCAATGGTCAATTATGGCCTCTAAACATTGGTATCTTTATTCTTCATGCCTTGATGGTCGCTATGTTTGTCGCCATACCGCAGCAGCTGGTCCAAGCGGGATTGATCTTAGATCAGCACGCTTGGATGTACTTACCAGTACTGTTGATAGCGTTTGTCTTGATGGTTCCATTTGTCATCATCGCAGAAAAGAAAAAGCAGATGAAAGGCATTGTGATTACCGCGTTAAGTATTATGATTGTCGCACTTATTTTGATGTCACAAGCCATAGGTGTCTGGGCTTGGGCAATTGCCCTTGGGGTCTTCTTTTGGGCGTTCAATATTATGGAAGCAACTTTACCATCTTGGTTAAGTAAAGTTGCCCCTGCCGGTGCTAAGGGTAGCGCCATGGGAATCTACTCCACTTTGCAATTTTTAGGTGCTTTTGCCGGTGGCTTAATCGGAGGCTGGTTAAATAACCACTTCGGAATTGAAGGGCTATTCCTTATACTGGCGGCGGCTGTTTTTGCTTGGGCTATTTTAGTAGTAATAACACCCAAGCCAGCACACTTGAACAGTGTGCGTATTGATATTCAAAATCAAGGCAGTGTAGTCGATCAGAGTGCGCTCTATCTCGATGCCTTGATCAATCTAAGAGGGGTTGCCGACGCTATCTTAATAGCCGAAGAGCAAGCCATATATTTAAAAGTTGATGCCAGTGTGTTTGATTACAATCATGCCATGGCAACCGTAAATTCAGTGGGAGAGTAAAAAATGGGCCGCAGTGTAAACAAAGTACAAATCATCGGTACGCTTGGGCGTGATCCGGAAATGAAATATCTACCGAGCGGTAGTGCGGTCGTCACGGTTAGCGTAGCAACAGATGAAAGCTACAATGATAAAAATTCGGGCCAAAAAGTTGAGAAAACTGAGTGGCACCGTATGACAGCATTCGGCAAGTTGGCTGAAATTATTGGTCAGTACTTGAAGAAAGGCTCAAAGGCTTATTTCGAAGGCAAGCTACGTACTAACGAATATGAAAAAGACGGTATCAAGCGTTACTCAACTGAAATTGTTGTTAACGATATGATGATGCTAGACGGTCGCCAAGACGCTGGTATGAGCGCAGGCCAAGGTTTTGCGAATACAGCACCTATGGCTCAATCTCCTTCTGCTGCAATGGGTCAGCCACAAGGTGGTTTCTCTCAAGGTGGTCAGCCACAAGGTCAGCAGCCTCAGCAAGGTGGTTACGCTCCACAGCAGCCAGCGCAGCGTCCAGCTCAACAACCTCAGCAAGGTGGTTTTGCTCCACAGCAGCCAGCTCAGCAGTCACAACAAGGTGGTTTTGCACCGCAGCAGCCAGCCCAGCAACCGCAGCAAGGTGGATTCGCACCACAAGGTCAGCCAGCTCAACAGCCGCAAGCAGCGCCTCAGCCAGCGAATAACTTTGATAGCTTTGATGACGATATCCCATTCTAGGGCTGAAAGAAGCGAGTAGCGACTTGCGAGACTAATAGATAGTCATGTTAATACTAACCCCATATATTTCTGTTAATATATGGGGTTTTTTGGTTTAAGCCCCCTCTTAATTGTAATAAGTTAAATTGAATAGAGCAGACCTATGAGTGATAGCGAAGAGAAATATCAACAACGCATGGCTAAAAAGAAAGCTTTGGTTGATGAGCGAATTGCCCAGGCCCAAGAAGAAAGAGGCATTGTTATTTTACTTAAAGGCAATGGTAAAGGTAAAAGCAGTTCAGCGTTGGGTACTATGGCTCGCTCATTGGGGTATGGCAAAAAGTGTGCGGTGATCCAATTTATTAAAGGTCGCAATGAAACAGGTGAGCAAAAGTTTTTTAAAGATCATCCGTTAGTCGACTGGCATGTCATGGGGCATGGATTTACTTGGGAAACCCAAGACAAGTCACAAGATATTGCTGCCGCACAGAAAGCTTGGGCTTTGGCCGAAAAACTTTTGCAAGATGATCGCTATGACTTTTTATTGTTCGATGAAATGAGCTACATGTTCAAATATGAATATTTAGAGGTCGAGCCAGTGGTTCAAGCTTTGAAGTCTAGACCGAAAATGCAGAATGTAATGATAACCGGCCGTACTATGGCCATACCACTACAAGAAGTAGCCGATACGATATCAACGGTTCAAGATGATAAACATGCGTTTCGCCAAGGGGTGAAAGCACAAGAAGGAATTGAGTTTTAATGACGAGCATGAATCAGGAATCCGTTTATTGCCCCGCATTGTTTTTAACTGCCCCTGCGTCGGGTCAAGGTAAAACTACAGTCACTGCCGCGCTAGCAAGAATGCTAAAGCGCCAAGGCAAGGTTGTGCGGGTATTTAAAACAGGCCCTGATTTTCTCGATCCGCAAATATTAGCTCAAGCCTCAGGGGAACACGTTGAACAGCTCGACTTGTGGATGGCAGGTGAAAATTACTGCCGCTATCAATTTTACCAAGCGGCAAAAGAAGCAGATTTAATTATCGTTGAAGGCGCGATGGGCATGTTCGATGGTGACCCTTCTAGTGCGGATTTAGCGGCGACCTTTAACATTCCTATGGCGATTGTGATGGATGTAAAAGGTATGGCACAAACCGCGGCGGCAATCGCGATGGGATTAGCTAATTACCGTGATGACGTAACCGTTGCCGGACTGATTGCTAATAGCTGCAGTACTGAACGCCACCGCCAATTAATTGAAGATGCATTACCGGAAAACTTACCTTTATTAGCAACTCTGCCACGATCTGAAGCTGTAGCTTTACCCGAGCGTCACTTAGGCTTAGTACAAGCCAGCGAAGTGCATGATGAATTAGAATTACGATTTGAAGCGGGTGCGGACTGGTTGGTGGATGCGGGCTTAGAAAATATTTTATCGAATTTTGCGAACGTTGAATTTAAACCGGCGCAATTACCGATTGAAAAACCGCTATTAAAAAATAAAATAATAGCGGTCGCAAAAGATGAAGCCTTTAGTTTTATTTACCAAGCGAATTTATTAATACTGGCAGAGTTAGGGGCTGAGGTTAAATTTTTCTCCCCACTGCATGATAATGAAATTCCAACGGCGGATGCACTCTGGTTACCCGGTGGCTATCCAGAATTACACGGACAAAAATTAGCCGAAAATACTAGCATGCTTAGCAGCATGAAAAAATTTGCCGAAGAAAACAAACCAATCCTGGCGGAATGTGGAGGTTTTTTATATTGCTTAGAAAACCTCACAGATCTCAATGATAAAATTCATGTAATGGCAAATATACTTGCCGGCCAAGGGGCAATGAAAGGTAAGCGTGGCTGCCAAGGAATGCAGACCGCTGTATTCCCCGAAGGCGAAGTCCGTGCTCATGCGCATCATAGGTCGCGCAGTTTTAATATGCCGGAAGCACTTTCTCATGGTCGTCGTCAGCGTCACCCTGCACCGGGTGAAGCGATTTACCGGCATAACAATTTAAATGCCAGTTATCTGCATTTATTTTTTCCATCAAATCCAAAAGCCATTAGTTGTTTATTTGATCCAGAGCTAGCACAAGAGCTCATAGATCAAGAACGAACTGATGCAGTAACTTCATAATTTAAAGGTGATATCAAATATGACGATCGAAATGTTTTCGCTATTAGTAACCGGTCTAGGGTTAGGTTTATTACACGCATTAGATGCAGACCATGTTATGGCAGTATCGGCATTAAGCAACCGTAAACCGAGCTTAAAACGGACATTGAAGTTCAGTGCTAACTGGGCATTGGGCCATGGTAGTGTATTAATTTTATTAGGTTTATTGTTTTTTGGCTTAGGTATAGCATTACCAGAAACAATTCAAAAAATAGCAGAATCCAGTGTTGGAGTTTTATTGATTGCATTGGGTCTAGCCTGTTTCTGGCAGTTTCATAAAGAAAAAATTGTATTAAATAAACATACTCACGAACACAGTCATGGCTCTATCGAGCATACGCATTTACATGTCGATGGACATGATAAAAAATTAGAAAATACCGAGCAAGTAAAGGAAGCGCACACCCCTGTAATGGTAGGCATTCTGCACGGTCTAGCGGGTAGTGCTCCAGCTTTGGCTTTAATCCCTGCAATGATCCAAACTAACTTATTAGAAGCTACGGGTTATTTAGTATTATTTAGCGCCGGTGTTTTGTTTTCTATGGTGACCTTTGGCCTGAGCTTTGGTTTAGTGCAGAAAAAGTTACAGCAAAAGTCAGTACGTATTTTTAACTGGAGCCGTAAAGTGATTGCCTCTGCCGCGGTTGGAATTGGTTTTTACTGGTTAGCTCAGGCGGTTTAATTCGTGTGGCCCGAGAGCGCTGATAAGACAAAGGCAGAAGAGCCCAAACCATTACGCTCTGGTCTAACGACAGGCTGCTGCGCTACGGCTTGTTGCATAGCGGCAGCCCATGCGCAGCTTGGAAACACGCAAAGCTCAGTGGTTAGCGTGACTTTGCCTAAAGGCAAAATAGTTGAGTTAAATATAAAAAGTTACCAGGAGACTGACTTTGTCATTAGAACCTGCACCATAAAAGATGCGGGTGACGATCCGGATGTGACCCACGGTGCAGAAGTTTTTGTAGAGTTGAAGCTGGTTTCCACGACAGGCATTGTATTTAAAGCGGCAAAAGGTGTGGGTACGGTTACCCGTGATGGTTTAGCTCTTGCGATAGGCGAGCCAGCGATCAACCCAGTACCAAGAAAAATGATGATTGAGCACTTAGAGAAAATTGCTCAGCAATATGCTTATCTGGGCGGTTTTGAAGTCTCGGTTGGGGTGGAGCGCGGTGGCGAGCTGGCACTAAAAACCATGAACCCAAGATTGGGTATTATCGGTGGCTTATCCATCTTAGGCACTACTGGCATAGTGCGGCCATTTTCCTGTGCCGCCTATATCGCTTCGATTCATCAAGGTATTGATGTAGCAACTACCAATGGCTATCGGCACATCGCCGCATCGACAGGTAATAGTAGTGAAACGGTTATTCGTGATCATTACCAGCTACCAGAGATCGCCTTGATTGAAATGGGCGATTTTGTCGGCGCGGTATTTAAACACCTGAAAAATAACCGTCAGCGAATACAACTGGATAAACTCAGTATTTGTGGTGGTTTTGGCAAGATGACCAAACTAGCCCAAGGACATCTGGATTTGCACAGTAAAGCTTCCAGTATTGATCTGGATTTTTTAGCTGAACAGGTAAAAGAATTGGGGGCCTCAACTGAGCTAGTGGAGCAAGTGAAAAGTGCCAATACCAGCATTGAAGTTTTAAAACTGTGCCAGTTAAATAATATTGATTTGGCCAGGGAAATTTGTCAGCAAGCTTTAGCAAGTGCTAGAAAAATAGTACCTGATAATATTGAATTAGAAGTGTGGGCGATTAATCGTCAAGGCCTAGTGGTAGGGAAAGCCCGCGAATGAAAGTATTAATTTTAGGTGGCACCAGCGAAGCAAAAGCCTTAACGAAAAAGTTAATCAGTCTTGATATAAAAATAATTTATAGTATTGCCGGTATTGTGAGGCTACCAGAATTAAACTGTGAAATTATTAGTGGTGGTTTTAGTCAGTCGGGTGGGTTAAGTGAATACCTATTAACAGAGAAAATAGACTGCCTACTAAATGTAACACATCCTTTTGCTACTAAAATGAGTCAGCAAGCCTTGCTTTCGGCTGACGAAGTTAATATTCCCTATTATTCGTTTAAGCGGCCAGAATGGCAACAACAAACAGAAGACAACTGGTTACTGGCCAAAGACCAAGAACAGCTGCTAAATGAACTAGCCTTAGCGGTTAATACTGGCAGTAAAAACATACTCTATACCAACGGTCAGATAGATCGGAAGCTGGCAGTAGAGCTCGACGCAATTGCTGAGTTAAATGAAGTTTTTGGTCCTGCCCGATACATAGTACGTAGCGCAAAAGAAACAGAGCTTCCGCAATATGCGCATTGGCTGCAAGCCATTGGACCGTTTAATCTTAATAACGAAATGGCGCTGTTAAAAGAATATGAAATCGATTTAATTGTTTGCAAAAATAGCGGTGGTGAAGCGACCAAGGCCAAGTTAGAGGCTGCGCGAAAATTAGGTATTCGAGTGCTGATGTTACAGCGACCAGAGCCTGCAAATGAATCAACTAATAGTATGAATAGACTATTTAATAATCTTGATGAATGTTTCGAGTTTATAAGTGAGAAATGCTCAAGTGATTTATAAACGGATATAGCTTATAAAGCTGGCTTAATAGATAGCTCAAATTAGTAGACAGCCTAAATTAATAAAAAGAGAAACACCGTGCCCTTTGATTACGTCATAGATCCAAAAGCCATTGAGAAAAACAGCTTCGAGATGATTCGCCAGCTAACCGACCTTGATGGCTTAGATCAAAGCCAGCAGCAGGTTGTGATGCGTATCGTGCATAGTGTGGGAATGCCAGAAGTGGCTAATAAGGTGAAGTTCAGTGCGAATGCCTGTGCAGCAGGGCAAGCAGCTTTAGCGGCGGGCAATGCCATCTTATGCGATGTGGAAATGGTGAAGCAGGGCATTACCAAGCGCATGATTCAGCAGCCTCCTCTGTGTTTTCTAAATGATCCAAGAACCGTGGAGTTAGCAAAGGCTACGGGAGAAACTCGTTCCATGGCGGCGTTAAAATTTTGGGATGATCTAGCGGGCAGTATTGTAGTGATTGGTAATGCCCCGACTGCGCTTTTTCGCTTATTAGAAATGATCGAAAGCGATGGTGGCATAAACAGTAATAATAAACCTGCGCTGATTATTGGTATGCCAGTGGGTTTTATCGGCGCAGCAGAATCAAAACAAGCGCTATGGGACGTTCATCAGCGTCTAGGTATCGAATGTATTACCTTATTAGGTAATCAGGGTGGCAGTGCGGTTTCATCGGCGACGTGCAATGCGTTATTACGTTGTAATATTGGCGAGATTTATTAATACAATGACTATTCATGTAATCGGTTTAGGGGTCTCGCAGCAAGCTGTATTAACAGCCAATGCTATGGGCGCACTCAAGCAAGCTGAAGTTATTATTGGCAGTCCACGCCAGGTGGAGACGATTTTTAATATTGCGGTTGATCCAATTGCTAGCCCAATCTCTAATCAAGCAGCCAAGGGGCAAAAATTTATAGCGTTGCCAAAATTAAATGAATTAAAAACGTTATTAACGGATTTAGCGAATAAACAAGTCTGCATTTTAGCTTCTGGTGACCCGCTGTATTTTGGTATCGGTCGCTGGCTAGGTAAGCATGCCACTGAAGAGCTTTACTTTTATCCTGGGGTATCAAGTATTCAAGCCGCTTGCCATAAGCTAGGTATATCCTTGCAAGATTGTGATGCGATCAGCTTACATGGCCGTCCAGTTGAAACCCTAAGAAGTTTAATTCGTCATAATCAAACCCTAGTGATTCTCACCGATAAACACAGCCAGCCAAAGCGCTTAGCTCAAGAATGTTTTGATATGGGCTATCACGATGCCAAAATCACTGTGTGTGAAGATCTAGGTTATGACAAAGAACAGGTGCGAAGTTTCTCTATTGAAGATCTATTAAGAGATTTACCCATCATCGATTTTTCAGAATTGCAGGTCAGTATTATTGAAACAGGCATCAGTGAAATAATGCCGCAATTCCCCGGCTTTAATGATGAATTATTTATTACCGGCAAAGCAGCAGGCAAAGGCTTAATCAGCAAGCGTGAAGTTCGCTTGGCTGTATTGTCTTTATTACAGCCGAGTCGCGGTGATGTCGCGTGGGATGTTGGGGCAGGCTGTGGTGGTATCGCAGTGGAGTGGGCTTACTGGAATAAAGCTGGGCAAGTCTATGCCATAGAGCATAATGATCAACGCTTTGATTGTCTGCAGCAAAATACTCAGCGCTTTGGGGTTGTGGATAACCTAAAGCCGATACAAGGTCGAGCACCGCAAGTATTAGACTCTTTACCTCAAGCGAATAAAGTATTTATCGGCGGTAGTGATGGCGAGATGTCAGAACTATTAGCTTTCTGTTGGATGCAGCTGCCAATTAATGGTGTGCTGGTGGTGAGTGCGGTAATGGAAAATAGCAAACAGCAGCTATTAAGCTTCCGCGATGAATTATTAACTGTGGGTAATGCGAATATTGAAACTTCACAAATCGCTATTAGCCGAGGGGAAGAACTCGCGGGACAATTGGTTTATCGCCCTAACTTGGCGGTAACCTTATTTCGCTTTGAGAAAACTCCTGCTTGCGAGAACAAAGAATTATGAATGCACAATTTATCGGCTTAGGTGTAGGCCCAGGTGATCCAGAATTAATCACTTTAAAAGCTCATCGTCTAATGCAAAATGCCGATGTAGTCAGCTACCTTGCCAATCAACAAGGCAGCTCTCAGGCACGAGATATTGCTCAGCACAGTCTAGCCGATAGCAAGAAAGGGCAAATAGAAATTCCTGTGCCTATGCCGATGAAAAACGATCGCACAGCGGCAAATCAAGCTTATGATCTGGCAGCGGATAAAATCCGTGCAGTGATTGCTGAAGGAAAAAAAGTCGTCTTTTTATGTGAAGGAGATCCATTATTTTTTGGCTCGTTCAGTTATTTACTCGATAGATTACAGGATGAAATGACTTGTGCTGTGGTACCCGGTATCTCCTCGGTGCACGCAGCGTCTTCGGCTTTAAAATTACCGTTATCCATGCTGAAAGAATCGGTAGCGATTATTAACGGCCGTCATAGCGAAGAGAAAATACGCCAAACTTTACAGCAGCACGATAGCATTATCATTATGAAAGCCGGGCCTTATCGTCCTAAAATCTTACAGGCATTAAAAGATACTGGCCGCAGTGATGAAGCAAATTATTTAGAATACATTGGTCGTGATAAGCAAGTCATTATCGATGATGTGAGTTTACTCGGTGATGATAAAGGGCCGTATTTTTCGTTATTCGTCGTTTTAAAAAAAGAGCGTCAGGGATAATGGCTACTGTCGATAAGCTAGCAAATCCGATTCATATAATCGCCCTCACCGAAGCGGGACATCAGCTAGCGAAAAAACTACTCGCTAATATTCCCAGTGCGGATATCTGGTATAAGCCTAAGCCGTTTGCAGAAAAAGTGCAGCAAGCCTTTATGCGTGGCGAGCGGATTATCTTTATCTGCGCTACTGGCATAGTAGTACGAACTCTGGCTCCAGTATTACAAGACAAGTTTAACGACCCCGCAGTATTGATATTGGATGAAGTAGGCAAGTTTGTTATTCCATTATTATCCGGCCATGAGGGCGGAGCGAACGACTGGGCATATCAAGTGAGTGAGTTGATTGATGCTCAGCTAGTGATGACCACAGCCAATCCTTATTTACAACCTGTGTATGCCGTCGGTATGGGTTGCGAAAGAGATTGTCCGCTAGAGTATTTATCAGAGCTATTAGACCAGTGCTTAGCGCAAGCAGGGTTAACTATAGATCAAATTTCGAGTATCAGTAGCATTGATATTAAAGCCGATGAAGTGCATTTAATTGCGCTAGCGAAAAATTTGAATAAACCTTTTATCACCTGGAATAAAAGTGATTTAAGTACCGTTGAAAGTCAGCTCAGTACCCGTTCGGATTATATTTATAACACGGTTGGGGTATACGGTGTGGCGGAATCAGCGGCTCTGTACAGTGCGCAAATTGAAACTGGCCAGCAAGCCGAGCTGGTTTTAAACAAACATAAAAATACCAAGGCTACCTGCGCGATTGCGCGCTCGTATCCAAATATTTAAGTGAATAAATAGAAGTAATAAAATGACCAAGCTGTATTTGATTAGCACAGGCCCGGGCGATGCCGATTTAATCGCCCCGAAAGCAATTAAAGCCATTAGCCAGTGTACTGATTTAGTCGCCTATGGACTTTATCTCGATCTACTCGGCAGCGTATGTGATGGCAAAGAACACCACGACCTACCGTTAGGTGAAGAAATTGGCCGTGCACGTTTAGCGCTAGATCTTGCTGCCGCTGGCAAAACCACCGCGCTTATTTCCAGTGGAGATATCGGCATTTATGCCATGGCCACCCTAGTGTTTGAATTGCTCGATATGCAACTCAATTGTGAAGAGCAAGGCAAAGAAAACCACCCAGAGTGGTTGGATGTAGAAATTGAAGTGGTACCAGGCATCTCAGCCATGCAAGCGGGATCAGCGCGCATTGGTGCTATGTTAGGACATGACTTCTGCACTATTTCGTTATCGGATTTATTAACCCCTTGGCAGACCATTGAAAAGCGTTTGCACTCGTGCGGCGAAGGGGACTTCGTTGTCTCGTTTTATAATCCTCGCTCTAAAAAACGCGATTGGCAAATCAATACCGCCCGGGATATTTTATTGCAATATCGCCCGGCCAATACCCCTGTATTATTGGGTCGTCAGTTAACTCGCGAAGATGAAAGCATCACCATTACCACACTGGAAAAACTGGATGCCGCCGATGTGGATATGTTCACTCTAGTAAGCGTTGGTAATAGCGATACCCGCCATATAGAAAATGGCAAAAAAGAATGGGTATATACCCCACGCGGCTACAGCAAAAAATTATAAAGGGTTCACTTCATGAAAGTTTATTTTATTGGTGCAGGCCCTGGAGACCCAGAGCTCATCACTATCAAGGCGCAGCGATTAATTAATGCCTGCCCAATTATCTTATACGCAGGCTCTCTGGTTCCGCGTGCGGTTTTGGCCGAGGTAGAAGACAGTGCGGAGCAGATTATCGATACCGCGTCTATCGATCTAGATGAAATTATTGAGCATATAAAAGTAGCGCACCAAGCCGGTAAAGACGTTGCCCGAGTTCATAGTGGTGATCCTTCGCTATACGGTGCTATTGGTGAACAGATTCGCCGTTTGAATGAACTGGGTATCGAGTTTGAAATTATTCCTGGAGTTACCGCAACGTCGGCATCTGCGGCTTGGTTGGGTAAAGAGCTAACACTTTCTGGTGTTTCTCAAACCATCATCATGACCCGCTACGAAGGTAAGACGCCCTTTCCAGAACGTGAACGCTTGCCTGCCCTTGCGGCGAGTGGTGCAACCTTAGCGATTCATTTGGGCGTAACCCGTATACATAAAATCGTTGAAGAATTAATCCCTTATTACGGTGAAGACTGTCCCGTTGCGGTTTGCTATCGCACCTCGTGGGAAGATCAAGATAAGGTTGTCGGTACATTAAAAGATATCGTTGCCAAGGTACGGGAAAAGAAATTCACTCGCACTTCACTTATTTTAGTCGGACATGTTTTAGGAGAAGGTGACTTTGATGATTCGTATTTATACGATGAAAAACAAGCCCACGTTTTTCGCCCGAAAGTGAAACCTAAGTCTCCTCGCAGTGTTGAAGATGCTCAAGCGCATCCAACCTTAAAAATATAAACTCTATTCAAGAGATATTTTAAAATGACAAATAACATGATGAATAGTTTAGAAAGCGTAATCAATAATCTGCCAAATGTATTGCCAGAGAATAGTGGCATTATTATTTGTGGTCATGGCAGTCGAGCAAAAATTGCCGAAGAGGAATTTAGTTTATTAGCCAAAGGTTTGCGTGCACGTTTTCCTACGCTAAAAATCGAATACGGTTTTTTGGAATATTCATCACCGAATATTCACATGGCACTCGATCGTTTACGCGAGCAGGGGGTTAAGAATATCTTCGCAGTACCGGGCATGTTATTCGCTGCCACCCATGCAAAAAATGATATTCCATCGGTGCTAACCACCTACAAAGAAAACTACCCAGAGCTGGCCATAGAGTATGGTAAAGAGTTGGGCTTGCATGATGAAATGATCAGCGCCTTTCAGCATAGAGTCGCTGAGTCGTTAGGTTACGCTGCGGATAACGGCCCAGCAGTGGGTGAGTTATACGATACTATGCTAGTCGTGGTAGGTCGTGGTACCTCAGTAGTCGATGCCAATGCCGACGCGGCAAAACTAACCCGTATTATTAGTGAAAACCTAGGCTTTGGCTGGTCAGAAACCGTTTATTCTGGTGTGACGTATCCAAGTGTCGGTCGCGGTTTAGAAATGGCATTAAAGCTAGGTTTCAAGAAAATCGTTGTCGCTCCTTACTTTTTATTCGGTGGCCGTTTAATCGACCGTATCAACGCCTATGTGGATAAAGTGGCAGCAGAAAATCCTGACGTAGAATTTATCAAAGCGGATTACTTACGTGATCAATCTCACGTATTAAATACCTTCATTACTCGTATCGCTGAGATTGCTCAGCCCAAGCAAGGTAATGCAATGGGTTTAATGGAAGACTTCCAGCGCCGTTTAGCGGCGGGTGAAGTGGATGTGCATCACCACCATGCAGAGTTTCAGCCGGAAGGTGAGGGTTCTCATGAGCACAATCATGAACACAGCCATTCTCATAGCCATAGCCACGATCATTCACAGGACTCTTCTCACGAGCACTCTCACGATCATCATCACGCACCTTATAAGCACATAGCTCATCCGTATGGGCCGCGTACTATGATCAACGATAATGTTTGTTGCTGCTTTATGCGCCAATTTCCACAAAACGTAATCGACGAAGAGAAAGCGATTAAAGCAGAGGCCGAAAGCATTCCTGTATGTAAGCGATCTTGATAGGTAAAGTTGAATTAATAACGAGTCTTTAATATCAATAAGGACTCGTTATTATATTTGTGTCTAGCAGCTTAAAACCGGCTGACTCAAACCAACTGCATCAAACTGTCTTTCGAATAGTCCTGCAATTCATCTAAGCGATTCTCACGTACTTTAATAACCCACTGAGGATCTTGAATTAAGGCACGACCAACTGCGACTAGCTCAAATTCACCCTGGGCCATACGGTCTGAAAGTTGAGTAATAGAACTCGATTCAATGCCTGCTTGAGCCGACATTTCCATACCGTGTTCTGCACCGACAAAACTGGTATTTAAACCAACACTGCCCACTGTGATTACCGGCTTAGCGGTTAACTTCTTGGTCCAGCCTGCGAGATTTAAATCAGCATCTACTGGAGAATTTTCAAACTCTTTTTCCCAATAGCGGCGAGTACTGCAATGGAAAATATCAACCCCGGCATCAACCAATGGCGTAAGGAATTGCTTTAGCTCTTCAGGAGATTCAACTAAACGTGCATCATAATCCTGCTGCTTCCATTGTGAGAAACGGAAAATAATAGGGAAGTCAGCGCCAACACGAGCGCGAATAGCACGAACAATTTCTGCTGCAAACTTGGTCCGTGAGACTAAGTCGCCACCATAGCTATCGTCGCGTACGTTAGTGCCTTCCCAAAAGAACTGATCGATTAAATAACCATGTGCGCCATGCACTTCTACGGCATCAAAACCCACTTCTTTAGCATCGGCAGCGGCCTGTGAAAATGCTTCAACCACTTCATCAATATCTTGTTGGCTCATTGCAATACCGTTTGGCTTGCCCGGCATAAACAAACCAGAAGGGCTGTAACCCGGTACCGCAGGATCCGGATCGGCACCTTCTTTACGCACAGAGCCTACATGCCAAAGCTGTGGTGCAATCTTGCCACCTTTTGCGTGAACCGCATCAACAACCTTCCTCCAACCTGCTAGAGATGCCTCACCATGAATGGCTGGTACGCGTGGGTAGCCATTAGCCGCTTTATGCCCAACCGTAGTGCCTTCGGTAATAATCAAACCCACTTCATTTTCAGCACGACGGGCGTAATAAGCAACAACCAAATCATTGGGGATGCCACCCGGTGAAAAAGTACGAGTCATTGGGGCCATCACAATGCGGTTTTGCAAAGAGAGTGGGCCTAATGTAATAGGCTGAAATAATGGAGATAAAGATGTGCTCATAATATTCCTATTCTTTTTATTGATGGTAAAAAAATTAACTGGACTTCAAAAGGTGTTCAAATTGCTTCATCGTTTGGTGAAACAAATCTTTTCCGTGCAAGCGCGCGTAATACAAGGCTCCCTTACAACTAAAAATAAATAAACTGGCCAATGCTCGGGGGTCTTGATTCGGAGCGAACTCGTCATTGTCTATACCGTCTTGCATTACTGCCGTAACCCAATCTAGCTCATAATCATCTAAGGCTTTAACGCGCTCTTTAATAGAATCCGGTAACTTATTTAAATCGCTATAAAAGGCGCTAATAGGGCACAACTTGTGTTCATTCAGGCTGTGTTTCATCGCTGCACGTACGTAGCGTTCTAACTTATTCCAATTAGACGTTGCTCTCGCATCAAAATGTGATAAGCCTTGTTCAAACCAGTCTTGAGTCCAATCACACAGTGCCAAACCTAAATCGACCTTTTTAGGAAAGTGATGATGCACACTGGCCTTGGTTATGCCTAAGTGACGGGAAATATCCAAGTAACTAAAGCCTTCAAACCCATTTGCGCGCAGCATATCGGCAGAATACTCAACGATCTGTTGGCGGGTATTGATGAGCTTTGTATTGGCTGCGGTTACAGTCTTTGTATTCATTTGGTAATCGGCATGCAAATAATATAGTTGCAATCAGCCTACCTACTGGTAAGTAGGCTGGTCAAGTGTGAAAATGTAAATAGACTAGATACATGGTATTTAGGGTGTCTTATAGGGGGCCATAAAATGGCTGTTTTAGATGTTAATTAGTGTATTTTAAAAGACTGTATATGCATACAGCTGATATTTGAAGGGTAGGCTAATTCATGCGCGTTTGCACGAAAGAATTTGTAACTGTGCCTGTTTGCACTGGCAGTATTTAAAAAACTCGTGCAAAATCAGTGCATTATCAATACAGGCACTGACATAACGAGACCCTCGTTATTTAGGAAAATGCGCAGGCGCGTATTTCTGCAATGGAAAGATGGAACTTGGAAATGGATTTTGAAAATCACCTAATGAAATCAAACCGTTGCCGCGGATTAGAGAGCTCTTTTTTCGAAGAGTCAGTTCCGTGCAAACGCGCATGCGCACGATTAAAATGTTATGCCCAGTTAGACTGAATAAAAAGGATGATTCATGACTTTTAAGAAAAGTCTAAATGACCACTTTAAGAAATTTACAGCTTCACCATTCCTATTTGTTGGGTCTGGTATGTCTAGACGATACCTTGGTGCCGAAAACTGGGAAGAGTTATTAAAGCGGTTTTGTGAGTTGCTTGGTGAGAATTACACGAGAGTAAGGTCTCAAGCTGATGGAGATTTAACTAAGATCGCCAGTATCCTAGCCAAATCCTATAGCGATAAGTGGTGGGATAGTGATATTAAAGGGGATAAAGAAGATAGGTACTCTGACCATTTATTGAAGATGGACTCCCCAATTAAAGTCGAAATATCAGATTACTTGAAGTCAATTCATAAAAATAAAAAAGATGAATATAAGCAAGAGATCGAACTTCTAACTTCTAGCAAAATAGATGGAATAATTACTACTAACTGGGATTTATTCTTAGAGTCTATATTTGATGAGTTTTCCGTTTTTATCGGTCAAGATGGGTTGTTCTCAAGTAGGAATCACGGAATTGCTGAAATTTACAAAATTCACGGTTGCGCAAGCGAACCTAATAGCCTCATATTAACATCAGAAGACTATGAGCTATTTCGAAAAAAGAACCCTTATCTTTCATCAAAATTGCTAACGATATTTATAGAACATCCTATAATTTTTTTGGGCTATTCATTAACTGATCCTCATATATTAGAAATACTAGAAGAAATTGTTGAGTGTTTTCCAGAAAGTAAGATGGATGCCCTAAAGGAAAATATTATTTTTGTAGAGTGGTGCGCTAATTCTGAAGAACCAACAATAACAGAATCAATAATACTAAAAACGTTGCCAGTCAAACTCATTCGAGCTAATTCATATATAGACATATTTGAAGTTCTTTCGGAGTCAAAAAGACGAATACCAGCGCATATATTTCGACAGATAAAGGATGAGCTATATGAGCTAGTGGTCACTAATGACCCCAAGGGAAAGCTTTATGTTAAAAATGCTGATGATTTAGATGGTTCTGAGGGTCAGCAAGATTTTGTTGTAGGGTATGGAGCAATTAGTGAAGTAAAGAAACTAGAGGCTGTAGCCAAACAAGGTATTGTTGGTGTGACGCGTGAGGATATAGTTAGAGATGTGATTTTCGATAGTGGCGGCTATCAAGAGAACGACATTCTTCATGAAGCATTCCCAAACCTTATTAAAGGCCAAGTGAATATTCCAATATACAAATACCTGAACGGTGCTGGGTTAATAGCTGAGAATGGCGGAGTGGTAATCGACGGGCTGTGTGATTCGATAAAGTCTCGAATCGATTATGGTGTCGAAAAATTTAGACCTAGTGGATATGAGGCACGGCGATCCAAAAGTATTCCGCAGGTGAAGGACGGAATTGAAGAGCTGTATAAAGCTGTAGACTTCAACTTATTTTTAAGAATGATGGTTTTTGTTCCTCCTGAAAAGGTTGACTTAGATGACCTTGAAAATATTCTTAAAAAACATGCATATGATGACTTTTCGACAGGAGAAAAGAGCCAATTCATAAAGGCAGTATGCGTCTACGATCTTATTAAGTACTCTCGTAGATATGGAGTAGCATAACAAGGTGCTGCTACGGAAAATTTACTCGCTATCGCTCCTAAATTTCCGCAGAGCACGGCGTTCAGGCTGTAGAAAAATAGCCTGAGCCCACGAATTATCAGCCCCTTTCCTGTAAAATATGTTTTTTACCGCT
>CAJVZR010000041.1 GCA_913019965.1 uncultured Oleispira sp. | reverse complement strand
AAGAACATTTCAAAGCCGCGTAAACGCGTTTGAATGAAAAGCACTTCCTTATTGGGAAAGTAGTTATAAATATTACTAGCGGTCATCCCTAACTGACTTGCCAACTTGCGCATGGATAAATGATGAAAACCCACATCAGCCATCACTTGTGATGCACTGTCCATGATTCGTTGACGCTGAGCTGCGACTTCCTCTGGCGTAAATGGCTTCTTTGGCATAAATGCCCCCTGAGATTATTGTTTTTTTTGTTTTAGTCGATAAGCGTTCACTATAAAACGACCGTCTCTTTACAAAATCAAGAGTCTTTTTCATCTTTTTTAAAATAAACGCAAATTTAACCAACATTTACATTCATATAGGTCTTTTTCGGCCGTTATGAGCAAAGCATTAGTACTTTTTTCTAATCATTCTCTTACCCGCCCTTGATGACATAAAAATCAGTTGTTCTCGGCTCAAATACCCCATATTTCGGGGCTGAAGCATTAGAAACTTGATTCAGGACAAGTAGCCAAAAACCACAGGCACTAAAATAATTACCAATTACACAGAAATGCTCAACATAATTACTAGAAGTACTCTCATGACAGAAAAATTACACTGGGATCCAGAGCTGATCCAACGCTATAACCGTTCAGGTCCTCGATACACCTCATACCCTACCGCAGTTGAATTTAAAGTGGTTGAAAGCGACCAAGTTGAAAAGGACTTATTGAGCCAGCGGGATCCGCAAGTTCCACTTTCGTTATATTTGCATATCCCTTTTTGCGCTCACGTTTGCTATTACTGCGGTTGTAATAAAATCGTCACGAAGGATCGCTCGAAATCAGAACCTTATCTCGAGTTATTAAAAACGGAAATTGACCGTAAAGCTGAATTACTAGAAGGTCACCCGATTGTTGAGCAAATGCACTGGGGCGGTGGCACCCCTACGTTTCTTTCTGACGAGCAAATGGTCGACCTGATGGACTATTTGCGTAGCAAGTTCAATTTTAGTAGCGCCGATAGCGCAGACTATTCCATTGAAATCGATCCGCGTGAGCTACGTCCAAATACACTTAAATTATTACGTGAGCTTGGTTTTAACCGCACCAGTTTTGGCGTGCAAGACCTCAATGAAAAAGTTCAACAGGCGGTTAATCGAATTCAACCTGAGAGCATGATTCGTCAAGTCATGGTCGAAGCCAGAGAACTAGGGTTCCGCTCGATCAATATCGACCTTATTTATGGACTACCGCACCAGTCGCAGCAAACCTTTGCTCAGACCCTTGATGTTATTATTGATATGTCTCCAGATCGCTTATCGGTATTTAACTATGCTCACTTACCTGAGCGCTTTAAACCGCAACGCCGAATCAAAGAAGAAGATTTACCAAGCCCTGAAGAAAAGTTGGCCATCTTAGGGAATTGCATTACTACCCTGACAGAGGTGGGCTATCACTACGTGGGAATGGATCACTTTGCTAAAACGGATGATGAGCTATCTCGCGCCCAAGGCAATAAAGTTTTACACCGTAACTTCCAAGGCTATACCACTCACGGTGACTGCGACTTAATCGGCTTTGGCGTATCATCAATCAGCCAGATTAGTGATCGCTATTTACAAAACAGTCCTGACATTAAGGTGTACGAAGAAGCCATTACGAATAATACGTTACCCGTCGTGAAATTAATCGAAACGGATACAGACGACCTTATTCGCCGCCAAGTCATTATGGAGCTGCTTTGTCATGACCAAATGATTTTCTCAGAACTCGATCAAGAGTTTGAAATTAATAGCCGCACGTATTTCTCTGAAGAATTAGCCAAACTAAGCCCAATGGTTGAAGATGCACTATTAACCATCGATGCTAACGGGATTCACATCACAGAGAAAGGGCGTTTATTAGTCCGTAATGCTTGTATGGTTTTTGATACTTATTTGAATGCTAATATTATTCAAAGCTATTCAGCCAGCGCAGACGCGAGTACTCCTGCTAATCGCCCTCGTTTCTCCAAGGCGATTTAAGCAGCATCAGCCCCCACCTTTGATTGACTGGCCAGAAGGTTATAACCCTCCTGGCTGGCCATTCCAAAAGGCCCATTGTTTACTGTCATATTGCAAATAAACACGTTTTTCAAAAGGCTTACGTTTCGACTCTAAGCTGCGCCTCAAGGTTCGCGCCTTATCAAAGGCTGGCGCGTCTACCCAATCTTGTATATCCGTGACATACCATTGTATATACGCCTCGGCATAATACGACTCGCCAATGAGATAAGGTTTAGACAACTGCAATAATTGCTTTAAACGACCATAACCATAATAAAATCCGCCTTGTGACCCTACCCGCAGACTACTTTCTTGATCAGCAAATCCATAGCGGTAATTCATTGAAATGCGTTTACGTTTGCTACCTTCGATATTAACAACCTGAGTTTCTTTCTTACGCACCAATAGTTGGTGGTTGAAAAGCACCTCCAGCATCGCGGCATCTTTGTGCTTGCTAGAGCGCTCAATGCTATAAGGGATTTCAAACCCTTGCCAAAAAAGGGGTTGCTGTTTTAAAGCGGCATCAATAATCCGTATTGCTTGGTTATTGGTAAGAACAGGCTGAGCGTATAGTGTCTCAGTCACCATAACTAACAATAAAGTGGGGAAAAAATAACGGATAAGTGCTTTGGTCATGGCTCATTAAATTTATTCAATTCTTTGTCTCAGCATAGACTGAATTTCGGCTACCTACCGTAAAATTCATCCTTATTATTCATGCTAATGCACAACCCCCCCTGTCACACACCTGTCATCTTGAGATTCTACAGTAGTCGGCATTATCCATTACACGACAGAGATTAGATGATGACAATGCAAAGCCGTTACCAACAAAATGATCTGCGATCGACGCCTAAAACCATAGCAGCGCTAAACAAACCGCTTGAATCGAAACTGATTGCTTGCTTTAGCCAAGATCAAGATGAGATAAGACGCGCCCAACAATTGAGAGCTCGGGTATTTAATCTGGCCGAGTGTGACGATGGCTTAGACAAAGATAGCTTTGATGCAATTTGCTATCACCTTATCGTGAAAGATACCCTCGCCAATAATATTGTCGGTTATAGCCGTATTTTAACCTCAGATTTAATATCTTCTGCCGATCAGTTTTACAGTGCCAGTGAGTTTGATATCAGCCAAATCATCCAAGCGAATAAGCGCTACATGGAGATTGGCCGAACCTGCGTTGACCCGAGCTATCGCAGTGGCGCTGTTATCGGCTTACTCTGGTCAAAGATCGGCAAAACCATGAACGAATTGAATATCGATTATTTAATGGGCTGTGCCAGCATTTCTTTACTGGATGGTGGCGCAAGGGCCATCGCTATCGTTAATCACTTACGCGAAAACCACTTCACTCCCGCCAACAGCAGAGTAGTTCCAAGCATTCCTTTGCCACAATTTGATATAGACCTCGATGGAAAACAACACATAACTGCATTGCTTAAAACCTATTTACGCATGGGAGCAAAAGTATGTGGAGAAGCATTCTTAGATAAAGATTTCAATGTCGCTGACGTATTGGTTCTATTGGCTAAATCCGATATTAAAAGCCGCTACTTACGCCATTTCGCCTAACAAAATCGGTCTATTGATATGGAAAATATTTTCATCAAAACTCAGCTCGATTTGAAAACCGGTCTGAGAACAAGCTATATAGCCATTCGTTCTTTCTGGCGTGGGCTGAGGTTATTATGCTATGTCGTAATTGCCCTATTGATAATCCCTGTAATCTTCAGTTCACTGTTTAAGAATTCACCGCTGGGCAGGCGAATTGCCAGCTTTCTCTATCGGCGCTGTTATCTCAGTTTAAATATTGAAATAAAACAAATCGGCCAACCCATAAATCAACCTGCTTTATGGGTCTGCAATCATATTTCATGGTTAGATATTTTATTATTAGCGGGCAATAATACGGTCGATTTCATTGCCAAAACAGAGGTTGGTCAATGGCCTTTTATCGGCAGCATCATTAGGAAAACAGGCACATTACTCATCGACCGCGGTAATAAGTTTCAGGCGTATCGCTCTTTGCCTTTGCTACAAGATAGAATTCAATCTGGAATTCCGGTTGTAGTCTTCCCTGAAGGCACGACAAGTGATGGTAAATCAACCCTACCTTTCAAACCCATGTTTTATCAAGCGGCGATCCGCGAAGATCTAGTCATACAACCCATTGCTTTGCATTACTTAAATACTAAAGGTGAGCTAATCGACTGCACTGCATTTATTGATGACGATGAGTTTGGCACCAGCTTAAAACGTATATTGAAACAGCCCAAAATCATAGCCGTTATGCATTTTCTTCCCCCTGTGTCGGCCAAGGAATTCCATAGAAAAATACTCGCCAAGAAAAACCAAAGCGATATCGACAATAAAATTAGCCAATACCCACGTTAAAGGCACTTTTCAAACTGTCTTTATTTACAAAAACCATATTTACTGTCTCAACTACGCTGTTAGAATGCGCCTCAATTTTTAAGGTCAAACAGTATGCGTAGTAAGTTTCTAGAATGGATTGCCTCAGCGAAAGGCATTCGACAGTTAATAAATGTCTATGGGCCTTATTTTGGCGCTGGTGTGAAAGTCACTTACATTAATAAGGACTTTCGGCAGGCTAAGGTAAGCCTACCGTTGCGCTGGTATAACCGAAATTATGTGGGTGTGCATTTTGGCGGCAGTCTCTACTCCATGATTGACCCTTTTTACATGCTGCTATTAATGAATAATCTAGGTAAAGACTATATCGTCTGGGACAAGAGTGCTGATATAGAGTTTATAAAACCAGGGAAAGGCACCGTATCGGCCAATTTCATAGTCACTGATGAGATGCTCACTGAAATTAAACAAAAGACCGCCAACGGAGACAAGTTTCTACCGACTTATCCGGTAACCATTGTCGATGAATCTGGGGAAATTGTTGCTAAGGCGAATAAGACACTCTATATCAGACGTAAGCGCTAGATTCTCTGCTAATCTTTTATTATGTTTCCAAATTGGGTAGATAATAATTGTGAAAAATCTCAGTATTGCAGATGCCGTTGAGAATATTAGTGAGCTTAATAAAGTATTAGATGATGCTTATTGGGAAGCTAATAACTGTGAAGAGAAAGACCATGTTTACAATTTAAGCAGCATTTTAGCTACCGAGTATATAGAGCTAAGCAAGCTCAGCGTGCAAGACCATCACTTTGACTACGAAGTGATATCAGTTAGCCAAGAAGCATTAAAACAAGCCCTCGCTCAATTTCAACAAAGGATTCCAAAGCAGATACGCCGTCAATCAACAAAAATCCGTTTGACTGCCCTGCTTAATCAAATGATCGTTGCCCTCGAATCCTGATCCGCTTCCTTTAACTATTCTATAGCGCCCTTCCCAATGTAGAAAACCACCTAGCCTGCTAAGAAAACAGGTTGGTTTTCTACAATAACCACTTCGCTAAATCCGTTTCTGCCAGCATCTTTTGCACTGTATAAGGCTTCGTCAGCAGCTGCGAGTAATTGCTCTGGCTGAAAGTCACTTTCTGGTTCACACCAGGCAAGCCCCATACTCATAGTGACATTGTTGCTCGCACTGGAATAAGCATGAGAAATATTAAGGCTTTCCAAGGCTTGTTTCAGGCGCTCTGCGACAACCACCACACCCTCTGCTTGAATGGATGGCAACAGAACGACAAACTCCTCACCACCATAGCGAGCGACAAAATCTCGAGGTCTTTGTACGACAGCCTTTAACTGCTGAGAAACAGCGGTCAAACACTCATCCCCTGCTAAGTGACCGTAATGATCATTAAAAGCTTTAAAATGATCAATATCCATCATAATTAAGCCCAGACTGCCCTCTTCTCGACATGCACGTCGCCACTCAGCACTAAAAAACTCATCAAAATAGCGGCGATTAGCAATCTGAGTTAGACCGTCGGTCATCGACAGAGAAGATAGACGTCGGTGCTCTTTAACTTGACTCAAGTGCAGTTTAATTCGGGCCAACGTTAGGATTGGTTTAAAAGGTTTAGCAATGAAATCGATGGCACCACAAGTTAGGGCCAGTAGCTCAACTTCATCATTACTAGCCCCCGTTATAATAATAGGTACTTGTCGCATAACGGGATGTGCCAACCAACGTTGGCAGAAAGCATGGGTCTCGGTATCAAAAAAACTGTAATCCAAGATTAATAGACTGGGTAACAATTCGGTATTCTGAAACCAGAAATCTAATTGAGATTCACGGACTATGGTTGAAACTTGAGCTTCTGAACATAACAAGTCTCCCAATAAAGCTTGGTTATTCAGCCCTTTATCCGCTATTAATACTAATGGCTTAGTATCCATACTCACCTTTCCGTAAAAATCGACAACCAGCACAGAAGCTGGAAATATAAAATTACATAGTTATACAGTTCAGTTACTGAACGAACAAGTATTAACTTATCAATTCATTTCATCGACCATAATTAATAAGACTTTAATTATTTCCAATAGACACCTAAAATTAGCTATATCTAAAATAATCAACATTGATAGAGTGAGATCCAACCCAATGACACATACGCTTATATTTAAACCCCTTTTCTTTGTTGCTACTTTAGTGGGCTTAACTTTGTTAACCGCTTGCGAGAAATCCTCAGACATTGCACAAAAGAAAGAAGCACCAAAAGCTCAACCTAATATCAGCGTTAGTGAAAAGAAAGCGAAGTTTTTTGCCTATTTACAACCTATGATTATTCAAGCTAATGGCGAGGTCACGCAACAACGCCAACAGTTGTTAACATTAGCCGCCAATAGCGATTCTTTAAGTTCATCTGAACTTGAGACTTTGTCAGCACTCACTAAAACTTACCGTGTCGATAAAAAGCTAACCCCGAGCGAACAAATCGAACTGTTAAAAACTAAAGTTAATACCATTCCTGCCGCCTTGATTTTAGCTCAAGCGGCTAACGAATCCGCTTGGGGTACTAGCCGTTTTGCCCGTGAAGGTAATAATTTCTTTGGCCAATGGTGCTTTAGTAAAGGTTGTGGAATTGTGCCTAATAGCCGCAATAGCGGTGCTAATCATGAAGTTGCAAGTTTTGACAGCCCATTAGGTTCAGTTAAAAGCTACATTCGCAATTTGAATAGCCACCCGACGTATGCGTTATTACGCACATTACGCCAGCAATCTTTAAATGATGGTCAGCCAGTGAGTGGTGAAATACTCGCCCAAGGTTTAATCGGTTATTCAGAACGCGGGGAAGAGTATGTTAAAGAAATTCAAAGCATGATTCGCTATAACAAACTAAGCCGCTTTGATGCCAGCACGATTGAAGCAAGCTCTACTTCTAATTCGACTGATAAAGGATAAGTTTTGACTACCAAGGAACGACGATTTAGTGACCGCTATCAAGGAGCCAATTTAAAACTTGAATTGAGCCCTTGGCGCTGGCTAAGTTTTAAACGAGAAAAACATCCGGCACTTGTCACTAATTTTGCCGTGGGTGGTGCTGCGATCTCTACCCCGTTAAAGCTTAAAATTGGCCAAAAAGTAATCGTCACCATTCTTAGCGAACACCACAATATTAAGCAACTTCCTGCGGAAGTTGTACGCTTTGATGGTAAAGAAGTTGACTACCATTATGGCTTAAATTTTAGGTTTTCTCAGATCCCTGAAACGGCATCAAATAACGCCTTATTTGTACTCAAACAAATAGAAAACACATTAAAGCAAAATGTCCTAGTTAATTGATCTTACACAATATTTGGTCATCTGGTTGTATTAAGATGGCCGCCACTTCTACTCCGTATACTTTTTTTAAGGCCTCTCATGAGCAGTGCTAATATCCTTGTCCTTAATTGTGGCAGCTCTTCGATTAAATTCGCTATTTTCAACATGGCTAAACAAGACGTTTTAATCAGTGGATTAGCTGAACGTCTTTATGAAGCTCAACCGACCATTAATTGGTCAGGCCAATTCAAAGGCGATGCCACAATCAATGACCAAGGGCATCAGGCTGCCCTCGATAAATTGGCTTCACTATTAGACCAATGGAATATTCTCGATACTTTAACCGGTATCGGACATCGAGTAGTCCACGGTGGGGAAGCATTTTCAGCCTCCACCTTATTAAACGATGACAACATTAGTGCATTAAAAATGCTTAACCATTTGGCGCCTCTGCATAACCCCGTCAACATGTTGGGTATTGAAGCTTGCCAGAAATTATTACCGAAATTACCTCAAGTCGCTGTTTTTGATACCGCTTTCCATCAGAGCATGCCGGAACACGCATATTTGTATGCGGTTCCTCAAGCCTGGTACCAAGATCATGGGGTCCGTAAATATGGCTTCCACGGAACGAGCTACCGCTATATAACCGGCGCCTGTGCTGAGCAGCTAAATAAGCCCATCAATGAACTCAACATACTTTGTGCTCACCTTGGCAATGGCTGTAGTGCCAGCGCTATATTAAACGGTCAAAGCATTGATACCAGCATGGGTTTAACCCCACTGGATGGCTTAATCATGGGCACACGTTGTGGCAGCATTGATCCTGGTTTAATTGAGTTCATGATGAAAGCTGAAAATGCTTCCATTGAAGACATCATGACCAGCCTCAATAAAAAAAGTGGATTACTCGGACTATCCGGTTGCAGTAATGATATGCGCACCTTATTAGCCGAAGAAGACAGTGGCAATGCGCAAGCAAAGCAAGCGATTGATGCCTTCTGCTATCGTATTGCCCGAGAACTCAGTGCATTATCAGCATCACTGCCAACGGTTGATGCTCTGGTATTTACCGGTGGTATTGGTGAGCACGCAGCTTCCATTCGTCAACGTATCATCAACTTTTGGCCAAACTCACAGATCATTTTAGACCCTGAGTTAAATGCACAAGCCGGAGATCATCAAGGTCTTATTAGCCAAGCTGAAAGCCCTAAAGCTATGGTAATTGCAACAAACGAAGAATTAATGATCGCCCAAGACTGCTACGAGTTATGCAACAATGATTAATATTTTTATCGCACCAACAGGTTTACACAGTGGCTTAAGCAGCATCAGCATCGCCTTACTTCACGCTCTCGATACTCAAGGGATTAAAGCCTCATTTTTTAAGCCCGTCGCCCCCTATGCTGAAGGTGAAGTTGAGCGCTCGACTCAAATGGTTAAGCAAAACTATCCTTTGAATCCACCTCAGCCTATGCCACTCAAACAGGCACAACAGCTAATTAGTACTGGGCAAACGGACCGTTTATTAGAAGATCTTGTTGGCTTACACCATATTGCGACCAGCGGCACCGAAGTCACCATTGTCGAAGGTCTCGTACCTGATCGTAGTGAGCCTTATACCGCCAAAATTAATGCCGAGGTTGCCAAGGCCCTTAATGCCGACGTAATTCTGATCAGCAACGCAGAAGGCCATTCTAATAGCGAAATTCAAGCGGATATCAATTTAAATGCCGCTATATTTGGTGGTTTTAAACAAGGGGGAATTATAGGCGCAATTATAAATAAGTTTGGCACCCCTGAGCAATCTCACTTCATGCTATCCAATACCGATGAAAGTGATGCTCAACGCCTTGAGAACTTACCTAAGGTTGAATTAGATCATTGTCGTTTATTAGGCACAATCCCTTGGCAGCGTAATTTAATTAGCCCAAGAACGTTAGATATTGCCCGTCAACTGCAAGCCGATACCATTCACGAAGGTGACATCACTAGCCGCCGTGTAAATACCATCACCCTTTGTGCTCGAACACTGCCAAACATGCTGAATCGCTTAACCGCTGGCACATTGATCGTAACTCCAGGTGATCGTGACGATATTATTCTAGCCTGCGCCTTAGCAGAAACAAACGGCACACCGCTAGCGGGATTAGTGTTAACCGGGGGCTTATTACCTGGAGATGACGTATTACGCCTGTGTCAGAAAGCCATTAATAGCGGCCTACCGATTTTATCTACGGGAAGCGATACCTTTGCTTGCGCGAGCCAATTAGATCACATCAATACGGCCGTTCCGGAAGATGATTTACAGCGCATTGATCTTATTCGCGCGCACATTGCCGAACATATCGATATTCAGGCCATTCTAAGTGCGATCAATGCTCCACATGCGGTTCGCTTAAGTCCCGCGGCATTTCGTTTTCAATTGGTTGAACGCTCTAGGTCAAATCTTAAACGCATCGTTTTACCAGAAGGCGAAGAACCAAGAACCATCCAAGCAGCCTCTATCTGTCAACAACGCGGTATCGCACAGTGCGTTTTATTGGGTAAAGCTGAAACCATTCAACAAGTTGCCCAAGCTCAAGGCATTGAACTACCTGCGGAGTTAGAGATATTAGACCCAGATCAGGTTAGAGAAGATTACGTTCCTGACATGGTGGAACTGCGTAAACATAAAAATCTAACTGCCCCCATGGCCAGTGCCCAGCTTGAAGATAGTGTTGTATTAGGCACAATGATGCTGGCTCTCGATCATGTTGATGGCTTAGTATCCGGTGCAATTCATACCACTGCGAATACCATTCGACCTGCCATGCAGCTGATTAAAACAGCACCTAGTGCAAAATTAGTCTCTTCAGTATTCTACATGTGCTTACCAGAACAAGTTTTAGTTTATGGTGATTGCGCGGTTAACCCAGACCCTAATGCTGAAGAGCTGGCTGATATTGCGATCCAGAGTGCTGATTCTGCCTTAGCGATGGGGATAGAACCCAAGGTTGCCATGATCAGCTATTCTACTGGGGCATCAGGCTCGGGCAGTGACGTTGAGAAAGTAAAACAAGCGACCGCTATTGCAAAAGAACTACGCCCTGATTTGATAATTGATGGTCCTTTGCAATATGACGCAGCAACAACCGCCTCTGTTGCCAAGAGCAAAGCTCCTAATAGCCCTGTTGCAGGTCAAGCAACGGTGCTGGTTTTCCCTGACCTAAATACCGGTAACACAACTTACAAAGCAGTGCAACGCAGTGCGAACGTCATCAGCGTCGGTCCTATGTTGCAAGGACTGCGTAAACCGGTAAATGATTTATCTAGGGGCGCATTGGTTGAAGACATTGTATACACTATTGCTTTAACCTCCATACAAGCGCAACAACTTAAATCATAGGGAACGATATGAGCGAAAAAATAACGGCAATAATTGCCAGTAGCCTTCTTTTTATTAACGTTATTTTTTGGTGCTCAATCCTCTTTATATTAACGCCAATTAAGTTCATCCTCCCTGAAATAGTGGTCCGCAAGGTAATGGACCCTATTTTCAGCTCAATTGCGGGAGCATGGATTTCTTGCAATAGTGGTTGGATGAAATTAACCCAGCGAACTCGTTGGGATATCAAGCTACCCAACAACCTAGATCCAAAAGGTTGGTATTTTGTTTCCAGTAATCATCAAAGTTGGGTCGATATTTTCGTCCTTCAGCATGTACTAAATGGAAAAATACCTTTTCTTAAATTCTTTCTTAAGCAAGAACTTATCCGCGTGCCTATTATGGGCCAAGCGTGGTGGGCACTGGATTTTCCTTTCATGAAACGTTTTTCCAAGAGTTATTTGGAGAAGCACCCTGAAATGAAAGGTAAAGATATTGAAACAACCCAAAAGGCTTGCGCAAAATTTAAGCACATGCCGACCAGCGTGATGAACTTTTTGGAAGGCACCCGCTTCACACCTGCCAAGCATGAGAAACAAGGCGCTAAGTATCAACATTTACTGAACCCCAAGTCGGGTGGCTTTGCTTTTGCACTTAATGCTATGGGTGATAAGTTTCAGTCTTTATTAGATTGTACGATTGTCTATCCAGAAGGTATCCCTAGCTTCGGTGATTTTATGCATGGCAAAGTACCTGAAGTTATCGTTCGAATTCGTGAAGTCCCGATTCCTGTTGAGTTCAGCCAAGGGGATTACGAAAATGACCCTGCCTTTAAACTTAGTTTTCAAAACTGGATTTCAGATCTTTGGGATGAAAAAGATTTACAAATTGCCGACATCAAACGCGAGTATGCTCAGCAACAAGAGACTTGCAACGCAAGCTTAGCGTCTTACCCTGCTAAATAGCTCTTCTAATTAGGTTAAGCGACTACCTGATTACGACCGTTCGCTTTCGCTTTATAAAGCGCGCGGTCTGCTTCTTTTAATAACAGCTCTTCATCATCATCCAGTTGTGGAATCATAGCCGCCACACCAATACTGATAGTTACTTTCTTTTCTTGAGAGCCTGCATGATCTATATTTAAATGACGTATTTTCTGGCACAAACTTTCGGCAATTCGTTGCGCACCAGCTAATGTCATTCTAGGCAATAAAACCACAAACTCCTCGCCACCATAACGCGCAATCACCTCTCCAGATCGCTGAGCGTATGTTTGAAAAACGTCACTCACTTCACGCAAACACTGGTCACCCGCTTGATGGCCATAATGATCGTTATAGTTTTTAAAATAATCGATATCAATCATAATCAAAGCGATCGAATCTTTCGCGCGCAGTGCTCGTCGCCATTCTGACTCAAAAGTATTCTCAAAATGACGACGATTAGCCAACCCTGTTAGCCCATCCGTGGTGGATAATAAACGTAACTCTTCACTTAGTAAGGTTAATCGCTCAGCATCTAAAGCTAATAAACGATTTTTAACGTAATCAATACGAGCAGATTGCTCCATATAAAAACCAAGGTATATCCCCATGGAAATCAACAGTCCCCAAAACATAATATATAAGGGGCGCAAATCTTGAATTAAACTATCAACTTCGGGGGTATAAGGCTTAAGTTCTTTGCTGTAAGCGAAAAAAATATAAGTGAGAAAAACACTGAGTGAGCTAATGGCAATTGCCCGAACATACGTACGTAATGCTATTAATATGAAGACTTGCCAAGGTATCATTCCTAAATGATAAGCGTAGCTGTAAGGTTCATCCAGCATTAGCATAAATAGAATAACGCTCAAGCCGATGATTATCATGCCAAGCGTCGTCAAGACAACTACCCAGCGAATAAGTTGCCGATTAAATATCAGCACAATTCCAGTAAGCATCACCCCAGACACAGCAACTCGAATAAACCAAAGTGTATCTGCTTGGGCCTGACCTAATGCATAATCGGTGAAGCCAAAAGCGAGGTAGAGTAAAACTCCAAAAGACAAAATACCACGAGATGATTTAATGAACGCGGCATTGATCCGCCAGCGATAATCATTTTCAATATCCATAGGAAATTGAAGATTTTTAAACCCAGATGACAGTAAACTCTGATAGCGGTTGATCTGTTTTTCTAATTGCTCTAATTGTTCATTAAACAAGTGAGTTGAGGCAACCACAAACACTCCCTAGCGTTTATACACAGCACAGCCAAAATCATAATGGCCATATCTTAACTTCAGTGTAGACTCATATTACCGCGAGAAGACATAGTCTTTTACATAAAAATGAGATATATAAACGTTTATTCTTATTACCTTACTCAATTTAACAAAGAAGATACTCACTATGAAGGTTTTTGACGACATCAGCCAATCAATTGGCAATACTCCTTTAGTTCGCATTGGCAAGCTAACTCAACACCCAAAAGTATTTGCTAAAATGGAGAGTCGTAACCCAGCTCAATCAGTAAAGTGCCGTATCGGTGCCAACATGATTTGGCAGGCGGAGCAAGCTGGGACTTTGAAGCCTGGAATGGAAATTATCGAACCAACAAGTGGTAATACAGGGATTGCTTTGGCCATGGTCGGAGCCTCACGAGGTTACAAAGTAACTTTAACCATGCCAGAAACGATGAGTTTAGAGCGTCGTAAAATCATGCAGGCGCTCGGGGCAAACTTAGTACTGACCGAAGGTCCAAAGGGCATGAAGGGTGCCATCGACAAAGCTGATGAATTAGTCGCCGCGGCTGGCGGTAATGCCATCTTGCTACAGCAGTTTACTAACCCAGCTAACCCAGAAATTCATGAGAAAACCACCGGTCCAGAAATCTGGCAAGATACCGATGGTGAAGTTGATATATTCATTGCCGGTGTTGGCACAGGTGGAACCATTTCAGGAGTAAGCCGCTACATAAAGCAGCAGCAAGGTAAAGCTATAACCAGTATTGCTGTTGAACCAGTAGACTCGCCTTTAATTAGCCAAACAAAGGCAGGTGAAACGCTAAAGCCTGCTCCCCATAAAATTCAAGGCATTGGGGCTAACTTTATCCCTGGAAATCTCGATATTGACCTAGTTGATGAAGTCGAAACCGTTGGTAATGACGAAGCGATGGCCATGGCTCACCGTTTAATGGCTGAAGAAGGTATTCTAGCGGGTATTTCAAGCGGCGCGGCCTTGGTGGCAGCACTACGCCAAGCAGAGAAAGCAGAAAATAAAGATAAGTGCATTGTCGTTATTTTACCGGATTCCGGTGAACGTTATTTAAGCTCTCCTCTATTTGCTGGTATGTTTGAAAATTAAACACGACTAGCTCTATAGCCACGACTCACCAGTTTGGGTAAGTCGCGGCTATTGAACTCCGATTAAAGCTTCAAAACGAAACATCAATACGGGAGTAATGTCATATTCGTTATTACTTAATGTTTCTAATTCTGGGCTGATTTCCGCAAACATCCAATTTTGATAGATCTTTCGACGATAGCGCACGCCAACACCATAATTATTAAATGTTGGGTTATCAATAGTATCCCCCCCCGCCCGAAAGTAATAAGCCAGAACCTCTTTTGCATTTAATTCGTGAAATAATGTCAGGCCATAATTTAATGTAAAATAATCATTACTGACTAAATATTGAGCCCCTAAGTTTAAGCGTATGAGTCGATCGATATTCATTGGGCGATTGACTTCAAATGACGTTCTCTCTCCAAGCCCTTCTTGACCAGACCAGAAAAACATTTGCGTCGCTTTAGTACGATAGTTTTCGAAGTATGCATAACGCCTAAAGCGTAAACGAGTGAAGGCATCCGGTGGAAACCCCCACCTAACCCCTGTATCAAAATTAACATTCCAACGCTCAGTTTCTTTAAAGATATAGCGCAGAGCTGTTGAATACTCGACATTTTCAACGGTATTGATAGGATTACTCTCACGATTATCTTCATCATCTTCTGAAGATTGTAATAATAAATTAAATCGCTCATTAGTATTCGGTAATACTAACTTCACACTCAGCCCATAATTATAATCGACAGGCTGTCCAATGACTCGACGAGTAAAAAACGACAACTTTGCACGACTACCACTAACATCATCATCAAGGATGTCATCACCAAAAAAAGTATCAATGAAAAAGCCATCGACATTAAAAGAAAGTGTATCAATGTATTCTTTTAACCAGTCATGAGAATAGTCGATAAAGGTTATTTTACTTTCTATCTCCACTTCGGGCTCTTCAACAACAATAGGGCGATTCCCCCCACCCTCATGAGGATTGACTCCATACAAGACTTGTTCCTCTATTCCCCAGCAAACGAAGCTGAAAAACAAAAGAGGTAAGGCAAACAAGATATTAATCATCAGTTTGAAATTAAGTCTTCAAAACAGGATCATGGTGCACTAAAACATCCGCTCTCGGATAGATACTTAACAGTTGCTCAACAATTTTTTCACCCTCACCATGAGCATTAATAAGAGATATATCCGCAGAAAAATCTAAATGCACTTGAATAAACTGAGTATTACCAGATTGTCGAGTTTTAATGTCATGGCAACCCAAAATGTTGTCATTATTAGCAACCAACCTTTCGACTTCTTCAGCTACTTCAGGATCAAGTGCGTGATCCATTAACATATCCAAAGATTCCTTAGCGATACCATAGGCACTTTTCAATAATGTAAAGACAATCAATATGGCGACAATAGGGTCTAACCAAATTAAACCAAACTGGGCACCAAACAAGGCCGCAATGACCGCTGCTGTAGCAAGAATATCCCCAACATAATGAGCCGAATCTGCTTTAACCGCTAATGAAGCCGTTTTTGAATAAACCCAGCGCTGATATAAGACCAGCAGAATGGTTAAAATCAGTGAAATAGCCATAATCCATGTAGCCGTCTGTAAAGAGCCTATTTCCTGGGGATGAATAAGGCGCTCACCCGCATGTAAAAGCAACACAAAGGCCGAGCCTGAAATAAAAGCCGACTGAATGAGAGCAGCTAACGATTCCGCTTTGCCATGACCAAAAGGGTGTTCTTTATCGGCAGGGGAAAAAGCAAAGCGTATGGCGAAGAAGTTAATCAGGGAGACAATGATGTCTAAGCTCGAGTCGGCAAATGAAGCCAAAATACTAGATGAGTCGGTCTCTGACCAAGCAAACGCCTTTATCAGTATTAAGATGGCGGCAATAACAATGGATAATGCAGCAGCACTTTGTGTCAGCTTCGCATCATTTCTCATAAATGAAGTGTCCTTAATAATCCAATTGGGCCTAGAGGAGACTTTACATTGTACTGCTGCAATAGGAATGCAGCCAGTTAAGCGGTAATAATATTATCTGTTTTAGCATTAATCGGGGTAAATGAGACTTACTTCGTATAAAAGCGCTTCATTTCTATTGACCAATTAGTCGATGCAGGACAATATTGAGCCTACTTTAATAAAGATAACGATTTTGGACAGAATAATGACAATTAAAAATGCCCTCATCGTAGATGATTCAAAATCTGCACGCATGATGCTTCAACGCTTATTGGAGAAAATGAATGTTGTTGCTTTAGCTGTCGAAAGCGCTGAAGAAGCCTTAAGTTATCTTGAAAACCAGCATCCGGATGTGATTTTCATGGATCACATGATGCCCGGAATGGATGGCTTAGAAGCCACTCAAACAATTAAGAACAACCCCAAAACCATGGGCATTCCGACGATTATGTATACGTCTAAAGAAGGTGACGGATACAATACTCTCGCACGTTCTCATGGTGCTTCCGGCGTACTACCTAAACCGGCAAATCAACAAGCCGTAATGGCCGTTATTGATTCATTAGTTGAAAACGCAGCGAATGACGTTCCTGCGAGCCAAGTAGCGAAAAGTGAAGATCAATACGTTCCACTTGAAACTATTGAAAAGATGATTAAGAGCCGCCTAAATAGCTCTGTATTATCGGCAAAAGCAGAAATTGCTGCTGGATTAGACGGTGTCAGTCATCAATTACTACAGTCTCAACAAGAGCAGTTAACGATTGCTGAGCGCAGCTTGAAGCAATTAGTGAAGCCTTTGCAGAGCCAGTTGATTGACCTTCAAGATGACAATTCTTTGTTCAAACGCATTCAGCCACAAATGCAAAAACAGTCGATGGTAATAGCTGACAAAATTAGTCGCAAAAAAATTGAAAGCCTTGCTAAAGAAAGTAATAGCAAAATTAAACAGCTCGAAGAGCAGCAGAAATTATTGATCACTGAGATTGCAGCCCAATCAAAACAAGCGATGATCAAAGGCATCATTGGCGGCACGCTCTTAGGTTCTGCAATTGCTATTGTAACGAGCACCTTGCTATAAACTATTACAATCGTACCAATACTAAAGGGGCTCATAGCCCCTTTTTTTATGCTTGCTTTGTCGCACAATGACCAACCCAAATAGAGCCTAGCCAATTAATACGGCGAATCTTCGATCTAGACTTCTAAAACCCCCCCGCTATCGTTAGACTACAGATATTATTAAAAAAATATTCTCACACTACCAACCATTTTAGGGATGAATACATGAACCTTAGGCTTATTGGTCTTACCTTTCTTGTCATATTTAGCACTGGCTGCTCTATTGCTACTCCACTGGTCGTTGCCGGTGCTGGCGGCCATGCGATTGGACGATATGAAGAAAACATTAATGTCAGAGGGGCTGCTGCGCTTCAGGAAGAGCCGGATCTGTTGACCTATTCGATGCAAGCTATTGCACGCAATCACGTTGACAAAGCGGTAACGACCTACCTTAAAGGCTTGAACGATAAGAACTACAGTGCAAGCATAAAGTCTCTGTCTCTATATCAAATTGGCTTAATGTACATGAGTCGCTATAACGAAAAAAGAGATGATAGTACGGCATTGAGTTACTTCAATCGCCATTTAACTGAGTTCCCTAAATCGCGTTTAAGAAATAAGATTGAAAGTAAAATCGCACTGATTGAAAAACGAAAAAGTGAGAAGGTGCAACTGACTTCCGCTGAATTAATGGACCTTGCTGACCGTTCTGCTTTATTAGCTCAAGTTGATATTCCGTTTGACTCAGAGCTTACCCCAATGAGCGAGCGAGCGATTATGACAGACCGCATTGGCGATGCTGAAAGTGTTTATTTAATTCTCTATGATAATAAAGCTTCTTCCAATACCATGCGTGCAAAAGCTTTATATCAAATCGCACTAATTTATATGAGTGAATACAATACTCATGGCAATAATGCTAAAGCGTTAAACTATTTCCGTAAAATAACGGAAGAGTTCCCAATGAACCCAGTAGCCAAAAAAGCCAGTAAGCGTATGAGCCAGGTAATTAACCGCCAATAAATAGAAAGTGGCGCGCATAAAAAAAGCGGCTTATGCCGCTTTTTTTATGCCTGTTAATCTATTATTTCTTAGTCCAGTAAACATCATCATTCTTATCTGCGCACTCTACCTTGAAGGCGCTGGCCGCTTCGTTACAGATTAAATCTTCAATAATAATAGTCGGAATCTCAGCACTCGTTTCTACAATTGCCTGCAAAACTATAATTCGTTCTTCAGTCTCAGTTGCGTCATCAATGGCATTATTGATATCCGCACATTGATTATTTCGCGCACAGTCAAACTCAAGAGATAAATATTTAATCACATCATTAGACGATTTTTCTAAAGCGCCACCTGCAGTTTGCATGACGAGTTTAAAAGACTCATTAGTCTTTTCATCAATGCTATTTTGCTCAATAAAAGTGGCTGAGATAATATCCCCAGCTTTCTTTGTAGTTTGCACATCAATATCGTATTGCTGCCCCCACTGTGCGGTGAAATCAGTAATATCTAAATCTAATAAGTTCCATTCGGTACTGGCATCCGTATTCTCTTTATAAATAAGGCACCAACTTGGAGTCGCTAAGCCACAATCAGACTGAAAGTGAGCGATATCCCAAGAAAAATCATTGACCCCTTCACATTCAGCCGAAAAGTTATTTTCGGAAGACTGGCACTTAATGCCTAATAGCGTTAATTGATCATTCTCTGCACTGAAATTTAATTGTACTTTTTCGCTATCGGTAAAAGCCTTAGTTAAAGAAGTACAGTCCGTTCCGCTGCAGGTAAAAACCTTACTCCCAGCTATTATCCAGCTAGACCCGGTATTATCCGATGAATTATCAAGCAATATTCCGCTCGACATATTAAAGGTTAAAAGAAAGTTGTTACTTGCTGGGTCCATAATTTCAGTCGCTTCAATACTCTCCAAGGTATAAGCGCTATCTTTACCACTATCCGTTCGCTCGGCTTCGACCTGAACCGTATAACGCTTTCCCCATTCTAAAGAACCAAAGCCTGACATCGGCAAGTTCGTTAAAGCGAAAGCATCTTCTTCACTCGTTCGAATACGAAAACACAAATCAGTACCCGATTCATTGCAGGCCTCTTGATAATAATCAACATAGAGTGTTCGTGTCGTCGGATCAAAACTTGAGCCAAGATCTAAATCACAGGCAATAAGAAAGGTTGATAAGAATAAAACTATGAGATTTTTCATTTTAATAACGCTTGTTTCCGTACAATTGGCTGGGCATACATCGAATAAAGTTGTAATTTCACATCATCACTTTCGTTTTGACAACGAGCTTGAAGTTGCTGAATACCTTCTTCAACATCATCGTATTCTTCAAGTGGTGATAATAAGCCATTATCAGCTAAAAGCTTATGAGCTGCAAAGTTAACTGGATAGCAGGCATATCCGACTACGATTTGGCGATCAATTTCTTCTGCTAATAATTCTGCAGTCGCAAATAAATCTGGAGAGATCTCTTCACCAAAACTGACTTGAACTCGTCCTTTATCTCCCATAAGACCTGTAATGATACTTTCAACATCTTCATTTTCAGATTTTGTATAGCCAACGCCCTTCTTAACCGCCGCGAGTTCTCTCGCTTTTAAAAGGTCGCATGGGTCAAATTCATAACTGATACTGACAGGCAGAGGATTCAGTTGCTGTAAAGCTTGAGGAAATGATTCTTTTAACCCTCTGCCTGCAAGACTCAACATTTTCAATACGGCAGTATCGGTCGTATCGATTCCGTCTTTAGCTCGCCCCTCCCGCTGTGCAATCCAAACAGAGTGTCCATCATCAATTGAGTGGCGAATATAACGAGAGAGTAATTGTAACGCTGAGAATTTTTCTCGCTTAGCCTTAATAGAACGCTTAACAATAAAGCTTTTATTAAGGCGCATAAAATCACCAACAACAGGATGAGTTAATAAATTATCGCCAATTGCAATTCTTCCCGTTGAGCGATCACTCAGGTGCAACGCAAAATTAACAAGAGTTGGATCTAAAGCGATATCTCTATGATTAGACAACCAAGTATAGCTTTTATCATTATCTAATCCTTCAATTCCAGTGACTTTGAAATCAGTGATTGTCTTATTGACTATTTTTTCAATATACCCTGCTAGCCACATTTGAAATTCAGCGATGGACTCAAGGCCTACCAAGTCTTTTTGTAAGCGCCAGCGTACTAATGAGCGAGCGAGTAGTCGTAAAGGGCCACGCCAGCTCGGACGCATAAAGTAAGCTAAACCTTTCACGAGATCGGGCTCAGCTAATAGACGCTCTATTATTTCAGGGAATTCGGTATCGTTATAAGGCCTGATATCGGCAAATTCATCCATTCCATTTTCCTAACAAAAAATGCAAATACTACAAAGATAACTTGTTTCTCGATTTTGAGGCATTAGTATATCCCAGCATAAACACTATCCCTATCCTTAAGAGGCTATAAATTATGGTCGATACCTGGCAACCAACAGCATCAAATACGGTCATCTCTGTTGACATATTGCTTGAACTCTCAACTAAAGTAACGTCACAAGAATCGATCAATGACGATATCAAAACCCTTAACGAAAATGAAATAAACCTCATTGCTAGCTACATCAATGCTCCGCAAGCCGCGTGGGAAAAGGCCATTGAGAATTTTTCTAAAGCTCAAATTTTGAATTTATGCATGATTTTCACTAAGGGAGAGATGCAGTTTTCCAATTGGACTTTTTCAAGTAAAAACCCAACAATCTATTTATTACGCTATTTAAAAGCCCAAAATATCGCCGTAGAAAAAGACTTTGTCCGCTGGCTTAAGAAACAAACGGATAATCGCTACATTCCTTATGGTCCTGCACTATAAATTGCCCGTTATTATCGCTACTGACTGAATTTCGCTAATGCTTTTCTAAGCTCATCCATACGAATGGGCTTAGACATAAAATCATCCATTCCTACCGCGATGCACTCTGCTTTTCTTTCAGATAACACATCCGCAGTGAGTGCTAAAATAGGGGTATGCTTATCATCTTCTTGCATACGAATCATACGAGTCGCTTGCAGCCCATCCATGATTGGCATATGACAATCCATTAATATCACATCATAGTCTTCTCGCTTCCAGGCCGCTAAGGCCTCTTCCCCATCATTCGCCACATCAACATCAAACCCCATTTTTTTCAGCATTTGCGTTGTCACTTTTTGATTGACTAGATTATCTTCCGCCAACAAAATTTTTCCCCGACAATCAGATTTAACTTCAGAAGTAATCAGGGTTCGTTTATAGCGAGTGATCAACGTTTTAGGGTATTCCTGCCAATCATGGGAAAACAGACGTTCCAACATAGAATTTAACTCATGCTGCCCTAGTGGCCATTCCCAAAATGCATGAATACCTTGATCGACCAATTGATTGTAATCAAGGTTGATCGCTTCAACTGTGGTCATAGCAAGATAAGCCGAACTGTTTAAAGCCTTAACTTTATCGAGGATACGGTCTATTTTCTTGCTACCCAGCTCTAAAGAAAAAACTAATAAATCAGGGCCTGACTGATTTTCCAACTCATCGAGCAAATGCGATAGCTGATTAAACTCTCTGACAATAAATCCACTACGTTTGGCAACTTCTTTTAATAGCAGTCGATTAACTTTTACTTCATCGAGGACCCAAGCCACCAAACCCATTGAGGGACTCTGATCATCCGTCGCTATAATCTTGTGATCATAGTGCTTATTGTCACAACTAGTAATCGCTACTTCGAGATCTAACCAAAAATTGGAGCCTAAATTGGGGCTACTCACAACCCCAACACTGCCATCCATCATTTGAGCCAAGCGCTGACATATATTCAAACCTAAGCCTGACCCGCCCATGCGCACAGATTGCTGGCCGTGAGCATCGGTGAACTCATCAAAAACATACGCGGCCTTATCAGCCGACATACCTATCCCTGTATCTTCTACGGAAAAACGTAAACTCACACTACTATCTTTAACTTGCAAAGGCATGACCCGAATAATGACATGGCCTTTCATGGTGAACTTAATTGCATTGGCCAGATAATTCATCAGGATTTGACGTAAGCGAACGGAATCGCTAATGATATAATTAGGGACTTTTTCATCAATAAAGGTTTGTAGATTTAAACCTTTTTCTCGTGCCTTGTTACCAACCATATCCACCAGCGAGCTCATAAACTGATCCAATTCAATGCTTTCGCTCTCGATGGTTAATTTATTCGCTTCTATTTTGGATAAATCTAAAACGTCGTTAATAATCGAAAGTAGATGCTCTGCGGATTGTTGAATGGTTAATACGCATTCTTGTTGCTCATGACTAAGGTCTGTTTGTTCAAGTAAAGAGGCCATACCAAGCATACCTGTCATCGGAGTACGAATTTCATGACTCATACTGGCCAAAAACTGGCTTTTAGCAACATTGGCTTTTTCAGCATTCGATTTCGCGGCAAGCAATACTTCATTCGCTATTTTTTGCTCAGTAATATCCGTAGTGATAATAAGCAGCGAAACAATCTTTTGATGCTCGATAATAGGAACAATTCGATTGGAAATCCAAACAGAAGCCCCCTCTGGGGAGACAATGTTTAATTCATAGCGCTGGACTTCTTGATTCTCTATGGCTTTTTGTAACGACTTAGAAAAAACACGCTGACCTTCCTCCGTTAGGAAGTCAAAGCTAGAGCGGCCGATCAAGTCTTTTTGGGAAAAGCCTTCTACTGCGTGATTCACCGTTAAGATAATACCGTCGCAATCAATTTCCGTAATGATGTCTGGCACATGACGCCATAATAAAGCCAAACGAGGGTCTGGCGATGACGAAGATTGCCGCAATGATCGATATATAAGAAGACAAACCGCACAAAAAAGAACAAGGAATAGAAATATTTCTGTTCCTTGCCAAACAGGAGTCACTGTTAACGCCTGCACACTGAAAGAAAAACCAATAGCCAGCAGGACAATAAGAGCTTTAATGACTTTCAGAACCATCTTGAGTCAAATAGTCCAATAGCAACTGTCGTTGCTCAGGCCATTGAAATGAATCCCAACCATCATGCATCTCCCTTTGATTCCCTTGCAAAAGCGCCATTTTAGGGGCGTCACTGCGATCCTTACTCACATCTTTCATTATTCGTGCCGCAATATCAGCATAATGTAGGTCCATCATTAATAATGCGGATGGCTTATCTTTGGCGATCAAATAGCCGAGCTGCACTGGGTCGTCCGCCAGAACAACATCCCAGTTATTCCGCCTAAGGTCGGCCGCTAGCTCTCTAGCACGACTATCTTGTAACGAAAATAATAGCAGTCGTCGATCGTCCGCTATTAGTTCATCCGGTACCGGCATATCGTTTTGCCGTAGGAAATCCACAAAGGTATCAACCGGTATACGGTTATCTCCTCTGCCCGGTAGTTTATATGCATCCAAATGTCCTCGCTCGATCCAGCGAATGACGGTTCGGAAATTAACACCACAATACTTTGCGGCTTCACCTGTAGTTAACGCTTGTTTATCTGCCACTGCAACTTCTCAGTTTCTTACTAAACTTATACTAAGTATAGGTACTGACTAACCATACTTGCCTAGGAAGTTGTCACTTTTTCTTAGAACTTATTTTAGCCAGAAGGGATGCTTTAATGAACTCGAGTTATTATGAACCCTACTTTACTGCTTGTAGACGATGAGCCAGCCATTGCGGATGCAATAGAAACCTCTTTATTAGATGAGCATTACACCATCTATAAAGCAGGTTGCGCAGCGGAAGCGCTGAGCATATTAGAACAACATGACATTACTGTGGTGATTACAGACCAGGTAATGCCTGGTATGTCAGGATTAGACCTGTGTACGACAATTCATCAGCGTTGGCCGACAACCTATCGAATATTGCTGTCGAATGAACATGAAACGTCTATAACTCCAGCTTCATTGAATGGCGACGTTCACCAAAACATGGCAAAACCTTGGGATGCAATGTTATTACGCTACAACATTAATGAAGGCATTCGCCAACAGAAAATCTTACAACAAGCTCTGTATTTAAGTGAAAAATTCCAACAAAAAGACCAAGCTTGCCTTATTACCGACAAAAATTGGGTTATTCAAATCGCCAGTCCCAGTACGGCACAATGGCTAGGCTATAACCACGATCAGTTAATCGGTAAGAATCTTTTCTCTAAATCGGTCAGTAACAACTCAATTGAACAAGAAACCCAGCTCATCAATACTCTAGAAGGCCAAAATCACTGGCAGGGAAGCTTTCAGTTAAATACTCAGAGCATCCATGGCAGTGAAGCTTGGATGTGTATCGTGCCATTTGATGAGCAACACTATTTGTGTCTCGCTATTCCTATGATCGATGACATGCTTAATAAGTTAACGGGCAAACAAAAATCGATATTAAAACAAGAGACATTACTCAATATTGATGACAAGTCAGAGTATTCCTATTTAAAAATCATCCCTGAACATGCTAATAAGCTAGACCTTGATTTCATTACGGTCATCAACGAACACTTACAACACGCATCTGACGGCCTGTATCATATTATTGCCACCCTTGAAGGTGACCATATTATTCAACTCCCCAAAACGCTTGAGAAAGCACATTTGGACAACCTTCTCGGCCGTATTCAACAGAATTTTTTAGAGCCCATCTTATTTCAAGGTAGGGAGGCTATGATCAAGTGGAAATCCGAACGGATGCAAAGTGCTGCAATACATTCGGCTAAGCCTCAGACAGACCCCGATATTCAAGACATTCAATCGCAGCATAAGGATCCTTATCAAGGGCATAGTTATTTCTTACCTCATCATTATGAAAAATCAGGGTTTAGCTGTTTACCCCTGTTTGATCAAGATGGAAAAGCCGTCGCGTTAATGCCACCAGCGTGCCCAAATAGAGATAATATTGAGCAATGGTTAAAAGATGCGCTCTATTGCAGTCAGGAGTGGCAGAATTATAGTGATAAACCCATCCATTGGTTTAATGACTTCAGTGACTTGAAGCCTCATCAAAGCTTAAAGGCTTTAGCCGCTATCGTAGCGTTAAGCCGCCAAAAGGGTCAGGAAGACAATACCTGGAAATTGATTCTTAGCAGTGAACAACTACTGGATATAAAGCAGGCCGATAGCCAAATTCAAAGCCATTTAGAGAGTTTAAATACCCAGCTACTGGTTAAAAACCCTGACTATCACTTAAATACGATAAAAGACCTGACTCATCACTTACCCAAGCTATTTACAGGAATTAGCATTGATAGCCATTGGTTATTTGATGGCCGTGAACAGATAAAGCGCCATAGCATGCAGCTTTTAAGTCACCTAAAGAATCAGAACTTGCTCATTGTCGCCCAAGGAATATCCAGTCCACAGCAATTGGCATTACTGCATAAAAGTCCATGTCATTGGCTTGCGGGTGACATATTATCCACTAAATTATTGCCCCAACAAATTTCTTGGTTACATCAATAACCTTCAAGTTAAAGGAGCAATCGCTACAACAATAAAGCTGGAAATAAGGTATCATTCGCCACTAATTCTATTTACCCAATATCAGGAATCAACTGTGAAAAAAGAAAAGCTGTATCATCAAATTGCCCATGCCTGCTTACAAGTACTAAAAACGCCGAAAGCAGAAAGCAAGGAACAAGTAAAAGCGGTTTATGATGCTATCGACCTAGCCTTTCAGAGCCAGTTTGCCTTGTTATCTTCTGAGCTTGAAGACTGTAAGCAGCGCTTACAGCAGATTGAGAATCTTGATGAAACTGAACATAACTTGCAAGATGCACAACAAATTGCACGTCAAGATAACGCGAAACACTGATCTCCAGTGTTATTGTTAGACAAGAATATTAGCAGCAATCTTTAGCGCAACGTCTCAACAAAGCGGCTGCATGGCTCGAAACTCAGTTTCGGGCTATAGAATAATAAGTTTAAATTGGGGTTCTCATGCTTTTTTCCACTCGCTACAGCACCTTCTTGCTGTTGGTTATTTTGGCAGTCGCGACCGCGGCTTATCGGATCAATATGTACTCATCTGCAAACAATATCGTTCAAAGCCCAAATGACCAACGCGAATATCGCTCAGTCATCTTAGATAATGGCCTAAAAGTCGTTTTAGTCTCTGATACCGACGCTGACAAATCAGCCGCATCCTTGGCGGTTAATGTCGGTAGCGGTGATGACCCCCAAGATAGACAAGGTTTAGCCCATTTTCTAGAACATATGCTTTTCCTTGGCACAGAGCCTTTCCCAGATCCCGGTGAGTATCAAGAGTTCATTAGTAAGCATGGAGGCAGTCATAATGCGTTTACTGCTCATGATGTGACCAACTATTATTTTGAAATCGATAATGACGTACTTGAAGAAGCCTTAAATCGATTTGCCCCCTTCTTCATTTCCCCTACCTTCGATAACGAATATGTCGAACGAGAGAAAAATGCAGTCAACGCTGAATACACTTCTAAATCAAAAGATGATGGCCGTCGTATCTATTCCGCTGAAAAACAAGCCATGAACCCAGAGCATCCTTATGCTCATTTTGCTACCGGCAGCTTAGAAACCCTAGCCGATCGACCTGGCAGTCTTATCCGTGATGAATTATTAGAGTTTTACCAACAACACTACTCTGCGAACGAAATGACACTCGCACTGATCGGTAATTACGATCTTGACCTATTAGAAACATGGGTAAAAGAAAAATTCAGTGCAATTCCAAAACGCTCTGTGGTTGTCAAATCGCCTCGACCTGCACTATACCAGCCAGATCAACTGCCTCTCGATTTACAAATTGAGCCCATTAAAGAAATACGCCAGCTCAAATTGACCTTCCCAATGCCGGAGAGCTTGAGCCTTTATCAATACAAGCCACTGCAAATCATTAACCATTTATTGGGCCATGAAGGTGAAGGCAGCTTGCTCGCATTATTCAAACAGCGAGGTTGGGCTGAAGGATTAAGTGCGGGTCGTGGCGTCAGCACTCCTTGGGAATCAACACTCAGTATTCAAATACAGTTAACCATGGTTGGCCTTTATCGCATTGATGAAATAACGGCTGCCGTTTTTGCCTATATCGAGCTATTACAAGATGGCCTTAAAGATCCTGAATTCATTAAACGTATTTATAACGAACAACATCAATTAGCCGAACTGGCTTTTGCTAATCAAGAAAAATCAAAAGCAGGCCACTTTGCCGTTCGCCTAGCGAATAACTTACGTCACTTAGAAGCTAGCCAGGTTATCTATGGTGATTACCAGTGGATTACGCCCAAGGCGGATATATTAAAACCTTTCTTAAATCAGCTTGTGCCAGAGCAATTAGTCCGTGTTCTTATCGCTCCGGAAGTTGAGACCAATACCCTAGATCCGTGGTACGACACTAAAATGATGTTGCGCTCCGCGGTGATTAAAACGCAGTCCGCAACAAAGGAACCAATATTAAAAGAAGAGTATCGTGCTCAACTTTTCTTACCCGTTGAAAACCCCTTCATCCCAGAGGTTTTCAGTTTGACCGATTCCCCGGCTCAAGCCGTCCCTGAAACGCTAATCGATCAACAAGGTTTACGCTTATGGTATTACCCTGAACAGGAATTTCGTCTGCCTAAAGCCAAAGTCTTCATAAATTTGCATAACCAGGACATAGCCGATAATGCAAAAGATCGCATTATCGCCCAACTTTTTAGTCATAGCGTTAATGAGCTGATTAGTAGTTACACCTACCCTGCTTATATTGCGGGTTTAAATTATCAGCTCAATGCGAGTGGTCGTGGCCTAGAGCTTTCCATGTCGGGTTATCACGACAAATTGCACGTTTTGCTGGAAAAAATTGTTGATACCATGGCGGCACTGACTGCTGAAAATATTAGTGAAGAAGAGTTCAAGCGCTATCAAGCCCAACTTAAACGTCGACTTGAGAATCAGCTAAAAGCGAAGCCTTATGAGCGTACCATCAGCGAATTACGTCGTTGGTTACGCAATCCTAGCTTTAGCCAAGAAGAGCTCATCGACGCACTAGAAACCGTTACTCTGACCGATGTACTCACTTTTAATCAACGTCTTAAAAAATCATTGTATATCGATATCTATGTCCACGGCACCTTAGAACCTGAAGCCGCTAGGTCCATCACGGATGTTTTGAAACAGGCTTATCAACCGTCTGCAAATCGAATTCCTCCAGCTAAAATTAGTAAGGTACCGAATTCAGCAACATCCGCCAATGGCAGTCCTACCCAATTTGTCCAGCGTATTGAACAGCAACACCCGGATAGTGCTATAAGCCTCTATATTCAAGGGCAGAAATTTGACTCAATGACTTCTGATAAATCCCGTGCTCATTACGCCCTGTTAGCGCAAATCATTAGCTCACCTTATTACCAGTGGCTACGGACTGAGAAAAAGCTCGGTTATATCGTTTCCGCCTCCCCTTTTCCTCAAAACTCTGTGCCCGGTTTAATATTTATCGTGCAATCACCAACTGCCAGTAGTTCTGAGATTTTAGCCGAGTCAGAATTGTTCTTTAGCGATTTCAAACAGCAATTAGCGGGTTTATCTGAAGAAGAGTTTGAACAGCACAAGCAAGGACTTATCAGTCGTTTGGTCAGTAAAAAGAAAAATATGGCAGAGAAAGTAGGTTACTTTTGGCACAATATCGAAGTTAACCGCTTAACTTTTGATACCAATGAGTCCATTGCCAAGGAAGTTGAATTAATTCAACTCGATGAAATAAAAGCCCTTTTCGATACCAGTATTATTGGCAAAAAAGATCCCCGCTTATTATTTTCCCATAGCGAGAAAGCCCTAGATAACAACTGGGAAGAGTTAAGTAAACTTGATAAAGATGCTCTAGATAAGCTGTAAGCGGCTATCGCTTAAAATCAATTCCTTGTGATAGTTGTGAGTAATTTCTATCACAAGGTACTTCCTAATGCTTACAATAATACCGAGCTTGCTAAATCACCATTTGCCACCATGGCCGCGACTAGTGAGTATTGCAAAAATTCAGCACTGGTTGTTAGGTGATTATGCAGCCAAAGCTGAATCTGCTCTTGCTGATCTTCTTCATTACTCAGATAAGCGTCATAATTCATTAACTTCAGTTGTACTCTATGCTTAGCTAGAAGAGTTTTAGATGGATCGGTAATACTAATGGTTAATGTTTGTTGGGCAAAATCCCAATCAAACAAGCAATACATAGACTCATCTTTGACATTATCATCGAACAAGGAAAATGCGTAATCAGCACTAGCTAATACCGCTATTTTAATTGATTCTTGAGTATTATCAGCGCTTTCTGCCTTATGCAGGATTTGGTCATCACTAATATTGTCTTGAGTCCACATAGTTATGTCTCTGGGCTAGTTAAAGCTGGCATTATGCCTCCCCCTGTCGATTTAGCAAGATTATTACAAACACACTATAATCAACTAAAGCAAATAACCTTAAATAGCGAATATAAGACATTATTATGGACAACAGCTCTGATTGCCCGCTACATCGCCGAATTGCTGAGCTTGAAGAGCAAGTAAAGCAACAGCAGGTGGCGCTCAAGAAACAGCAAGCAGACCAAAGGATTAATAACCGCTATCAAGAGCTTGTGGAACATGCCCCCGTTTGTATTCACGAAATAGACCGCTCAGGAAAGCTGGTTAAAATGAACCCCGCAGGACTAGAAATGCTGGGCCTTAGCCAAGAATCAGAGGTCATTAATACCCCCTACTTAGACTTTGTTGGCGATGCGAATTTAGGTCGTATTCAAGGTCTAATGCAAGAAGCGTTAAAAGGAAATCAGGCATCACATTTTCATTTTACGGTCGAAACCCCTACTGGGGATAAAACTTTTGAATCAAATTTTATTCCTATTTTGGACTCTCGAGGTGATATTTCAAAGCTGATGGGGGTTACTTCTGATATCACGCTAAAACAGCAATCTGAAAGCCACCTAATAAAAGCGAAAGAACGTGCTGAACATGAAAACTTGGCCAAAACTAGAATCACGGCCAATATCAGCCATGAACTGAGGACACCGCTCAATGGCATTCTCGGTGCATCTCAATTATTGTCATTTGAAAATTTATCCGATGAACAAACAGAGCTTGTCGATATCATTCATTCATCCAGTGATATATTACTCGAATTAATTAACGATTTATTGGATATTTCAAGTTTAGAAATCGGCGAGAATCGATTAATTCTAAAAGAAACTAACTTAACCAATCTGATCAAGAACATATTTAATATGTTTTCTATTGATGCTCGAAATAAAGGGCTTTCATACAAGATTAACGGAATTGATGAACTGCCAAAATTCGCCTATATCGATGCCCTTAGAATTACTCAAGTTATCCAAAATATAATATCAAATGCCATAAAATTTACCGATCATGGCAGTATTAATATAAACATTGAAGTCGAGAACTTAAGCACTAGTTCGTTTTTATTCATTGCTAAAATAACCGATACCGGTTTAGGTATCCCTAAAACCAAACAACAAGACATTTTCACTGCATTTACCCAGCTTGATATGGACATGGCTAAACGACAAAAAGGCTCAGGTCTTGGGCTAGCCATATGCCACCAGCTGTGTGAATTAATGTCTGGAAGCATTCAAGTTAAAAGCCAACCAGGGAAAGGATCCATTTTTACGATTAAAATCCCTATGCAAGTAAAAAAACACCAACCCAATGATTCAACCTCGTTAAAACAGCAGTTTGAATTCGAACGTCAATACGACAAAACAATATTATTGGTCGAGGACAATATTGTTAATCAGAAAGTAACAAAAAAATTATTACTAAAATTAGGGCTAAATGTAAAAATTGCACACAATGGTCAAGAAGCCTTAGACCTATGCAAGGGTGAGGTTTTTGATTTGATTCTGATGGATATCCAAATGCCGATTATGGACGGAATACAAGCGGCTGAGTTTATCTCTGTCCTCCCCAATTTCACTCAAACCCCTATTATTGCACTAACCGCATCAGCAACCGAGCAAGAGCAGTTAAAATGCAATGCTGCTGGTATGTCAGGCTTATTAGCTAAGCCAATTAATTTTAAAGCCTTAGTGAAAGAGTTTGATCTATGGTTTTAAACTGCAATCAATATTAATAGATAGTTTAAAAAATGTTACTTACGAATACTATTCGCTAAGGCAGTAATCATATCCTCTCTATCTTTAATCTTTTTGATAGCCATAAATAATTCATTCGCTTCCGGGTATGAGCGACGCATTTGACTTAGCCATTGTTTAACCCGGCTAGAATAGTGATGCCCTTTTGAACCAATAACCTGTACTTTGCGATAATCTAGAATCATCTGAACAACTTCAACCCAGCTCATCTTTTCGCTAATCCCGGCGACCATGGCGGCAAGGTTAGGAGATGCTAAAGCACCACGTCCAATCATAATATCATCACAATTTGATATCTTCCGACAGGCCATAGCATCCTCAACATCCCAAATTTCACCATTCGCAATAATAGAAAATGACTTACCTTCTACGGCCAATCTTTCTTTCACTTTAGCAATGTAATGCCACTTAATCGCTTCCGCTTTATAGCCATCCTCCTTCGTTCGAGCATGAATGGTTAGTTCGTCCGCTCCCGCTTGTACGATGGCATCGACTATTTCATGAACGCAATTCGGATCATCCCAACCCAAACGAATTTTGACCGATAATGTTTTGTCTTTAGGTACGGCTTTGCGCAATTCGTTCACCGCAGCTGAGATAAGCTGTGGTTCTTTTAATAGCACAGCCCCCCCCTTACTTTTATTCACGGCTTTTGCAGGGCAACCAAGATTCAAATCAATACCATGAGAGCCTAGCTCAATCGCGCGCTGAGCATTCATCGCCAAAGTATCGGGCTGAGAACCTAATAATTGCAAGCGCACAGGCACACCGCTGGGGGTAAAACCATTATTCTCTAATTCTGGTGCTAACTGATAAAAAGTACGGGGAGGCAATAATTGATGGTTAGAGACTCTTAAAAATTCGGTTACGCATAGGTCGTAACCACCTAAACTGGTTAATAATTCACGAACGGTATGATCCATGACCCCTTCAAGTGGGGCTAAAACGATGCGCATAAAACTGATATAACCTAACGAGAATTCAAAAGCGTGATGATATCAATTTCCTTTGCACTTCACTATCGAGATATTAATAGAGCTTTGGCGGTATCTGACATTACCTATTAATGAAAACCTTGATAATCTGGCTATGTTTAAAACAATAACAATACATTTGCATAACATATTCGAATAAGAAGGTTGCTTGATGAATACTCAATTTGATGTGGTCGTTTTTGGTGCCACCAGCTTTGTTGGTCAAATTCTAGCTCAATATTTAACTGATAAATTCAATCATCAAGGGCAAGAGTCGCTTAAATGGGCCATCGCTGGGCGCTCACAGAATAAGCTCGATGAAGTGAAAGTAAAAATCCAACAACCTGAACTAACAACGATCATTGCCGATGCGAATGACGAAGCAGCAATCAAAACGCTTTGCGAGCAAGCTAATGTCGTTATCTCAACCGTAGGCCCTTATGCCTTATACGGTGAAACCCTAGTCAAAGTATGTGCTGAAACGGGCACCGATTATTGCGACTTAACTGGTGAAGTGCAGTGGATTAGCCGCATGCTGAATAAATATGAAGACACAGCAAAAGCCAGTGGTGCCCATATTGTCCATTGCAGTGGTTTTGATTCTATTCCGTCAGATATGGGGGTTTATTTCACCCAACGAGAAGCAAAGAAATCTTGGGGTGAATTTTGTCAAAACATATCTATGCGTGTAAAAGCGGCGAAAGGCGGTGCCTCCGGAGGTACTATCGCCAGTATGCTGAACATTACCAAAGAAGTTGTCGCCAACCCTTCAATGCGTAAAGATTTAGTGAACCCTTATTGGGTCTGCCCACAAGATCATGGTTTTAATGCACGCCAATTCGATACCAAAGGCCCAACGTTCGATAAAAACTTCAATGCTTGGACCGCCCCCTTCATTATGGCGGCCATTAATACCCGAATCGTATTTCGCTCCAATGGCTTAGCAGGCGCCCCTTATGGCAAAGACTTTAAATACGACGAAGCCATGCTGGTTGGTAAGGGTTTAAAAGGTCGCTTAACCGCAACGGCTATTGTGACAGGCTTAGGGGCATTCTTCGTAGGCGCTGCGATTAAACCAACGCGCTGGCTACTGGAAAACTATGTATTACCTAAACCTGGCGAAGGCCCAAGCCCGAAAGAACAAGTAGAAGGCTATTATGATATTCGCTTTGTAGGTAAGACCGCAGACGGCAAAGAAATTCGTACTAAAGTTGTCGGCCAAGGCGACCCAGGATACGGTTCAACGAGCCAGATGCTAGGCCAGGTCGGTGCTTGCTTAGCCCTAGATAAAGACTTAATAGCAAGCAAAGAAGGCGGTTTTTGGACAACCTCAACGTTATTCGGCGATCGCTTAATTGAACGCCTAGAAAAAGACGCAAAACTCAAGTTTGAAGTTTTAAAATAGTAGCCTTTCGCGCTCGCTTTCCTCTGTGAGCTTCACAGAGAAAGCGAGCAATTTAAAACAAAAGATCTCTTAAGCCACTCGCGCGTTCAATTCTTGCAATAATACCTCGCTCTAACACTTCTTGGTCCGCATATAACGAGAAGGTTTTCTTCGCGCGCGTAATCGCGGTATAGATCAATTCTCTAGAAATTACTGGGCTGTAGTTTTCTGGTAATACCAAAGCAACATCTTCGAATTCTGAGCCTTGGCTTTTATGCACTGTCATCGCAAAGGCTGTTTCATGCTCGGGTAAACGCGTCGGTAATAATTGCCTAACTCGTGGCATAGAAACCTCTGAATCACTGGCAACAAAGCAAACCCTTAACTCTTTAGCCCCTGTATTTTTTTTATTGCTGCCTAACCCCGCCTCAACATCCACAAACATGGCAATACCGATATCACCATTAAATAGGTTTAGCTCGTAATCATTACGGCTAATCATCACTGGTCGCCCGGGATACCAACGGTTTTGCTCGATGGCATTAGAATGGCTATCAATATTTAATAAACCACGACTTTGTAATAGTTTTTGCACACGCTCATTCAGAGCTTTTAAACCCGAACTCCCCTGACGTAACGCGCATAATAATTGGAAGTTATTAAATAACTGCAGTACCTCAAATGGACTTTTATTCTGCTCCATCGCCGCTAAATAATGACCATAACCTTGAACCACTTGTTGCTGCCATGCATTTTCTGCAGCCAGTAACGATTCGTTCACATCCTTGCTAAAAGGAGCTGATAAATGGCCCCAGCGCTTTATATCTAGATGATTTATAAAACTCTGATTTACTAGGTCGCCTCGCCCTAAATTAACCGCCTCAGCCAGCCTCCCAATGCCCGAATCACTGGTAAAGCGATAACTCTTTCGCAACTGAGACAAGCTGTTGGCCATCAAAGGTGCATCCACTTCTATAAACTCATTTAATTTCTCTTGCGGCAGGCCACAGAGACGTTCTAACTCAGCGGCTCTGATGTTTGTTAAGCCATGTGCAGGGTAGTTATTCACCATAACGCCACTATCGCACAAATCCCCTAATACACTACCCGCTTCCACTGACGCTAATTGGTCTTTATCCCCGAGTAAAATAAGTCGAGAGCTATCGGCTAATGCCTCAATTAGTTGCGCCATCATAGGTAAATCTACCATGGATGCTTCGTCTACAATCACTAAATCATAGGGTAAGGTTTTTTTATGGTTATACGAAAACCCGTCTGGTCGCCAACCTAATAGTCTATGTAAAGTGAATGAATTAACCGGTATTTTTTCTGCTAAAGGAAAGCTTTCTGCCAGATTAGCTTTTGCCCCCAATATCGATTCAACTAAACGTGCTGCAGCCTTCCCTGTGGGTGCGGCTAAAGCGATGCGTAAATTAGGCTGCTGACTAATTAACGCCGCTAATAAACGGGTAACCGTCGAGGTTTTACCTGTTCCTGGGCCCCCAGTAATAACACTAAAACGATTCAAACAGGCATTTGCCGCGGCTAACATCTGCCAATTTACCCCATCATCTTGATTCTGGCTTGCTGGGAATAATTGCTGCAGTGTAGCGCTGAGTGTATCAACATCAGAAGGCTGAGAGTGAGTATCCGTTAAACGAGTATTAATCGAGAAGAAGACCTGATGTTGATAAAACCAGTAGCGTGAAAAATAAAGCCGCCCTTGCATGTGAACCAAAGGATAGTTTACAACCAAGTCTGAGGGCTTTTTCTCTGTCAGTCGCTGATGATCGATTTCTTTAATCGTTACAAATATACTGATTGCCGAATTAATATTAGCAACGGAAATGCCAATTTTATTTTGCATATCGTAAAGCGCAGAAAGATCAATACAGACTTCCCCGCGACTGAGCGCCTGACTAAGTTTAATAATCAGATACGCATACAGTCTTAAATCTTCTTCTCTATGCTCAAGGTCTAACGTTTGAGATTGCTGCTGGTAGAGGGAGTTTTCGTTAAGACACAAGCTATTCGCGAGCTCTAAATCAATGGCCTTTAAGCTAGGTTCTCTAGCATCAGCCACAAATACCGACTTTAACCAAGGTTTCAGCGTATGAATTTTTAACGTCGTCATTAGAATAAGCCCAACTGCTGGTTACTTTCTATTTCAATAGTATCTTTATTAATCGCATCATCTTCATTATGAGCTGTTTCGCTAATCACCATTTCTTTCGAAGAGTCTGTACCCAATAACCAGAGACGCCACTTCTCTAGCTGCGATTTTTCTGGACGAGTAAAAAACACCCCTTCCCCATCAGTCTTGCCATTCATCCCCCGTAAGAAGAAATAATAAACACCACCAAAATGTTTTTCGTAATCATAATCTGGCATTCGTCGACTCAAATACTGGTCCACCGCGATAGTATAAATCCAATACTGCAAATCATATTGATGATGCTCCATGGCTTCGATTAGAGCGGCAGGTTGATAATCGCTGATC
>CAJVZR010000040.1 GCA_913019965.1 uncultured Oleispira sp. | reverse complement strand
AAACGTTACTGGCGTGCTCATCGATACTTGTTATAATGAGCCGCTAGTAATAATAATTAATTAGTTTTATTCAACAAAATTGGTAAATCGACATGATTCGTCAACGTACACTCAAAAATACTATCCGCGCAACTGGTGTTGGTCTGCATTCAGGTGAAAAAGTTTACCTGACGCTTAAGCCTGCCCCTGTCGATCATGGTATTGTTTTCCGACGTGTCGATCTTGAACCAATTGTTGATATTCTAGCGAAAGCGACCAATGTGGGTGAAACCACTATGTCGACGACACTTGTTCAAGATGGTGTTCGTGTTGATACGGTCGAGCATTTGTTATCTGCAATGGCCGGCTTAGGCATTGATAACGCTATTGTTGAACTAAGCGCTCAAGAAGTACCCATTATGGACGGCAGTGCCGGCCCATTTGTATTCTTGATTCAGTCTGCTGGTATTGCCGAGCAGTCGAAAGCTAAGCGTTTTATTCGTATTAAAAAGAAAGTTGAAGTACGTGAAGGTGACAAGGTTGCATCCTTCGTTCCTTATAACGGCTTTAAAGTGACTTTCGAAATTGATTTTGATCACCCTGCCTTTAAGCAGAGTGCTCAGCAAGCCAGTCTTGATTTCTCTTCAACTTCATTCGTTAAAGAAGTTAGCCGAGCACGTACTTTTGGCTTCATGAAAGACATTGAATTCTTACGTTCTAAGAATTTGGCCTTAGGCGGCAGTGTCAATAATGCGATTGTTGTTGATGAGTATCGTGTTTTGAACGAAGATGGCTTGCGTTACGAAGATGAATTCGTAAAACATAAAATTTTAGATGCTGTTGGTGACTTGTACCTATTAGGTCATAGCTTAATGGGCGAGTTTGTTGGCTTTAAATCCGGTCATGGCTTAAATAATAAGCTGTTACGTGAACTGGAACTACAAACTGACGCATGGGAATTTGTAGAATATCCTGAAGAAAATGCACCGATTTCCTATATTAAACCGGTAGCAGCGACTTAGTCAGCTAAACTAACTTATTGATAAGTTAAGAGTTTTGTTATTTTCCAAGTAAAGGCTATCATTCAGATGGCCTTTATTTTGTTTGGACAACTATACTAATAGTCATGAATATAATAATCGTCGGTAAACGACATGGACAATCGAAAACATACTCACTTGGGCCAGTAGCGCGTTTTTTACTACTGAGTTCGTTGTGTGTGTTGCCGTTTGCTATGGGCGCGACAGGGTATTTATTGGCTGCACACCTTGCTGATCAAGGTTTATTGGATCCTGTTGCTGCAAAAGCGTGGGAAAAAGACCTTGATGACCAGCGACAAGAGCTTCAGCAAATACGTCAACATGCTGATCAAGAGCTCGATGGTTTAACTCTCAGACTCGCAGAGCTGCAAGCCAAGCTATTACGCATTGATGCTCTTGGTGAACGTCTAATTGATGTTACTAAGATTAATGGTGAAGAATTCGATTTCTCAGCCGTTCCTGCGGTGGGTGGCCCTGGTACATTAGGTGAAACCTATCAAGCACCAGAAATACAATCGGTATTGGATAAGTTGGCTTCACGCATTGATCGCCGTGAACAGCAGCTTGAAGTTTTAGATGACCTTTTATTAGCCAATAAAATTAAAACCGATACCTTCGTTGCGGGTCGCCCAATTAAACGCGGCTGGATGTCCTCAAGGTATGGGAAGCGTACTGACCCTTTTAATGGTCGTTTGGCTTGGCATGCTGGTGTTGATTTTGCCGGTAAACAAGGTTCTGATGTTATTGCCGTTGCTTCAGGTGTCGTAACTTGGGCTAGTAATCGTTACGGTTATGGTAAGTTGGTTGAGATCAACCACGGTAATGGCTATAAAACACGCTATGCTCATGGTGCAGAAATTCTCGTTAAATTAGGTGATGTCGTTCGTAAGGGCGATGTGGTTGCCGCAATGGGAAGCAGTGGTCGTTCTACCGGCCCTCATGTTCACTTTGAAGTCTATAAAAATGGCCGCACGGTTGATCCAGCGGCTTATTTGCATCGCACCTTGCGCTAAATCTTTGTAATCTCTCTCTTTTTTGTTATAAATATGGGAAAGCCTTGTTTAAAGACCTTTCGGCGGTCTTTATGCTTTCTCGCTGTCTCTATTTTTGGGTTTATAAAACAATAATCATGATCGGTAATCTATTTAGTAAAATCTTCGGAAGCAAAAACGACCGCGAATTAAAACGCATGGGGAAAGTCGTTGTAAAAATTAATGCTCTTGAAGAGTCATTAGCGGCGCTTTCAGATAGTGAATTACAAGCAAAAACTCCTGAATTTAAACAACGCTTAGCCGATGGTAGTTCGGTTGATGACTTGCTGCCTGAAGCATTTGCGGTATGTCGCGAAGCCAGTAAACGCATCATGAATATGCGTCATTTTGATGTGCAAATGATTGGTGGTATGACGCTGCATGAAGGCAATATTGCTGAAATGCGTACCGGTGAAGGTAAAACCTTAGTAGGTACTTTACCAACCTATCTAAACGCGTTAACTGGAAAAGGCGTTCACATTGTTACCGTGAATGACTACTTGGCTTCTCGTGATGCTGAGTGGATGCGCCCTCTGTATGAATTTTTAGGCTTAACTTTGGGTGTCGTTGTTCCAGGTTTAGATCCTGAAACAAAGCGTTCTCAATATGCCTGCGATATTACTTATGGAACCAATAATGAATTTGGTTTCGATTATTTGCGCGACAATATGGCTTTCTCTACCGCAGAGAAGGCACAGCGTGAATTGAATTTTGCTATCGTCGATGAAGTTGATTCGATCTTAATTGATGAGGCACGTACGCCTCTCATTATTTCTGGACCTGCAGAAGATAGTTCCGCTCTTTATAAAAAGATGAACATTCTAATTCCTCAGCTATCGCAACATATTGAAGCGGAAGAAGGGAAAGAAGAGCAGCAAGGTCATTATATTCTTGATGAAAAGCAGCGTTCAATTGAATTAACTGAAGCGGGTCACGAATACGTAGAAGATATGCTTTCTCAGGAAGGTGTATTGAAAGAAGGTGAGAGCTTATATTCTTCTTCAAACTTAACGTTATTACACCATGTTAACTCAGCACTGCGTGCCCATGTAATCTATCAGAAAAACGTTGATTACATTATTCAGAATGGCCAAATCGTAATTGTTGATGAGCACACGGGTCGTACGATGGCAGGCCGTCGCTGGGGTGAAGGTTTACACCAAGCAATTGAAGCTAAAGAAGGCGTTAATATTCAAGCTGAAAGCCAGACGTTGGCTTCAACAACCTTCCAGAATTTCTTCCGTTTGTATAATAAGCTAGCGGGCATGACGGGTACAGCAGATACCGAAGCCTTTGAATTCCATCAAATTTATAACTTGGCGGTTGTGGTAATCCCAACCAATAAACAAGTAAAACGTATTGATTATAACGATGTTGTTTTCTTAACCCAGGCTGAGAAATACGAAGCGGTTATTGAAGAAATTCGTGAAGTTGTTGCGCAAAAGCGTCCTGTACTAGTGGGTACGGCATCGATTGATACGTCTGAATTACTTTCTGCCGCTTTAACCAAAGCAAAAGTAGAGCATAGTGTTTTGAACGCTAAGCAACACGAGAAAGAAGCTCAGATTATTGCTCAAGCAGGGGCTGCCGGTTCTATTACCATTGCAACCAATATGGCAGGTCGTGGTACCGATATCGTATTGGGTGGTAACTGGGAAGTTGAAGTTTCTGCTTTAGAAAATGCAAGTGAGCAACAAGTCGCTGATATTAAAGCAGCATGGCAAAAGCGCCATGATGATGTTCTAGCGGCAGGTGGTTTACATATTATCGCTACTGAGCGTCATGAATCTCGTCGAATTGATAACCAATTACGAGGTCGTGCGGGTCGTCAAGGTGATAATGGTTCTTCACGTTTCTTCTTATCGTTAGAAGATAGCTTGATGCGAATCTTCATGTCGGATCGTATCCGTAACATGATGAAAGCGTTAGGTATGGAAAAAGGCGAATCAATTGAACACCGTATGGTGAGCAATGCGATTGAAAAAGCTCAGCGTAAAGTTGAAGGCCGTAACTTTGATATTCGTAAGCAGTTATTGGAATATGATGATGTAGCCAATGATCAGCGCCGCGTTATTTATGATCAGCGTAACGACATTATGGCGTCTGATGATATTTCTGACGTTGTTGCCAATATTCGTCACGACGTATTGCAAGAAGCTATTGATGGCCATATTCCTCGCCAGAGTCTAGAAGAGCAGTGGGATATTTCAGGCCTTGAAGCTGAATTAAAAACTGAATTTGATTTAGATCTGCCATTGCAGCAATGGCTAGATTCTGACGATAAGCTTTATGAAGAAAATCTACGTGAACGTATCACAACAGCACTGAACGATGCATACAAAGCAAAAGAAGATTCTGTAGAGTCAACACCTGATCAGCCGAATCCATTGCGCATGTTTGAAAAGCAAGTGATGCTGCAGATAGTTGATAACCTATGGAAAGAACACCTAGCAACGATGGATCATCTGCGTCAGGGAATTCATTTGCGCGGTTATGCACAGAAGAATCCAAAACAAGAATATAAGCGTGAAGCGTTCGAGTTATTCCAAGAATTATTGGAAAATATGAAACGCGAAAGTATTCGTATTCTTTCTCACGTTAAAGTGCGTCAAGAAGAAGATGTGCGTGAGATGGAAGAACAACGTCGTGCTCAAGCGGAAGCACAAGCTCAGCAATCTAGCTATCAGCATGAGACTGCGCAGAGCATAACGGCCGAAGAAGGAGCTTCTGAATCTGAAGAAGAGGCTGAGCCGGCTCAACCTTTCGTTCGTGAAGATCGAAAAGTCGGTCGCAATGAGCCTTGTCCTTGTGGTTCAGGTAAAAAGTACAAGCAGTGCCATGGTAAGTTAACGGCCTAGTTATTGTAGCTAGGTATTAAGAGGGCAGCTTAGGCTGCCCTTTTTTGTATCTCCCTATTATTAGGGTTTGAGTATTGTAGGATTCAAAAGTTAATGCGGGTAAAATGGCATTAATAAGTCAATTTAAGATAGTGAGAAGAAAATGGCTGTCGGTTTAGAAGTATTAAAGAATTATCACCCTGTAAATGGTGTTCGTATTGGTATCGCCCAAGCAGGGATTAAATATGCCGATCGCAATGATCTCGTTATTTTTGAGTTGGCGGAAGGCACTCGAGTCAGTGGTGTATTCACCTTAAATGCTTTTTGTGCGGCGCCCGTGCAGGTTGCTAAGAAGCATTTGCAAGAAGCGGATGCTCGTTATCTGGTAATTAATACCGGCAATGCAAACGCGGGTACGGGTCCACAGGGTATGACCGATGCGATAGCCACGTGTGAAAAGTTGGCTGAAATAACCGGCATCAATGCGAATCAAGTTTTACCTTTTTCGACTGGGGTTATCGGTGAGCCATTGCCGATGGATAAGCTTCTTGATGGCTTATCGCCTGCATTAGAAAACGTAGCGGATAATGTTTGGCCAATTGCAGCTGAAGGCATTATGACTACCGATACTTTAGCCAAGGGCTATAGCCAGAAAGTTGAAGTCGCCAATGGCGAAAATATAACTATCTCGGGTATCTCAAAAGGCGCAGGCATGATCATGCCTAATATGGCGACTATGCTGGCGTACCTGACAACGGATGCGGTTATAGCGAAACCTTTATTGGATGTCATGTGCAAAGAGTTGGCTGATAAATCGTTTAACCGTGTAACGGTGGATGGTGATACATCAACCAATGATTCTTGTATGTTGATTGCGACCGCAAAAGCGGATATGGCAGAGATAAGCAGTAAAGATGATACTCGATATCAGTCTGTATTCGATGCCTTGTTAGAAGCCTTTCTAGTACTCTCCCATGCAATTGTACGTGATGGCGAAGGGGCGACTAAATTTGTGACGATGGAAGTTCAGCAAGCGGCCAGTATTCAAGAAGCTTTGGATGTTGCTTATACCGTTGCGCACTCACCGTTAGTAAAAACAGCACTTTTTGCCTGCGACGCAAACTGGGGTCGTATCTTAGCGGCAGTCGGTCGCGCAGGTGTTAAAAATATGGTTTTAGAAGATATCGATATTTATTTGGATGACGTCTGTATCGTGAAAAGTGGTGGTCGTGCTGATACTTATACCGAAGAAGCAGGTGCTGCTATTTTTGCTCAGGCGGAAATCACTATCAGTATTCGTTTAGGTCGTGGTGATGTGACTGAGCGAGTCTGGACGACGGATCTTTCCCATGATTACGTCAGTATCAATGCTGATTATCGCTCCTAAGTTGGCTCGTGGAAGATGAAAAAACTAATTCATGTTGCCGTCGGAGTGATTTTTGATTGCCCCGCTGACGAAAAAGGAAACGTCTTAATTGCCAAGCGTGCTGATTATCAGCACCAAGGTGGTTTATGGGAATTTCCAGGTGGTAAGGTCGAATCTGATGAGACTGTCCAAGTAGCGTTGCAACGAGAGTTGGAAGAAGAGCTTGGCCTAGTTTCTGAAATTAGTGATATGTCTGCATTAATGACCATTCCTTTTCATTATTCTGATAAGTCCGTTTTATTGGATGTTTGGCTTGTGCATAATGTTCAGCACTATTCTGAAACAGTAGGAAAGGAAGGCCAGCCTTTAGCTTGGGTTGATCAAAACGTATTATCGGATTATGCCTTTCCAGCAGCGAATAAGGCTATTTTGGATGCTATTAATTTACCGAAGAAAATAGCCATTACTAAAGATAATCCGAGCTCTGATATTATCTTGGCGCAGGTAGCTAATACGCTAAAAACTAATCCAAAAACTTGGATTCAGTTACGAGCACCAAGCTTAGAGCAATTTGAATATACTCAGCTAGGGATGAAGTTATATGGGCTTTGTCACGAAGCGGGTAGCAAGTTAATCTGGAACTGCCCACTAGACTGGTATCAAATCGCTTTTGCTGATGGTTTGCATTTGTCAGGGGTGAACTTTGAAAAGGCTAATCTAGATGAGCGACCCATTCCTTTATCACAATGGTTTAGCTTAGCTTGTCACAATTTGAAAGAGTTAGAGTCGGCTCAAGACTTGGCTGATTATCTTTTGGTTTCTCCCGTTAAAGAAACATCAACTCACCTTGATGCTAATGCATTAACCTGGGCAGGTTTTAAAGTGATCACTCAGCAAGCAAGAATTCCCTGTTATGCTTTAGGTGGATTGAAGTTGCCTGATATTGAAGAGTCAGCTTCGCACGGTGGACAGGGTATTGCCGGTATCAGTTGTTTCTTGCAGGAACCATTGGTGGATGAACAGTTAAAGGTGAAAGAGAGTGAATATGAAAGTTAAATGCCCTACGTGTAATAAAGATGTTGTTTGGTCTGCGAAAGCACAAGATCGTCCATTTTGCAGTGAACGTTGTAAGTTAATTGATTTAGGCGCTTGGGCAGATGGCTCAAATGCCATTCCAGGAAAGAGTGTTGAGGAAGAGATGATGTCTCAGCAGTGGGAGCAAGAGCAGCAAAACTCTAATTTGCATTAGAGTTATTGAGCGAGTTTTAATAGTTCTTGATGCAAAGATTCAATTCGAGATGTTAAAGTTTCTAGCGGCTCGTTATTATCAATAATCCAATCGCCATGAGTTAAGCGTTGCTCTCGAGGAAGTTGAGCTGCAATAATACGCTTCACTTGCTCAATATCATTATTATCCCGCGAGCAGGTGCGTTCGATTTGCACGGCTTCAGGCACGTCGATAATGATCACTTTTTCAACCAGCTTAAATTGGCCACTTTCTATTAATAGCGGTGAAACTAAAATGGTGTAGGCTGAGGTTGAGCTCGCTAAATCACGAATGATTTCATCGCGAATTCTAGGATGGGTGAAGGTTTCTAATGCCTTACGCTTTTCAGAATCAGCAAACACTTGCTGGCGTAGCCAGGCTCGATTGAGGGTTTGATCGGCTAAAAGAATCTCAGGGCCAAAAAAATCTTTGATGTCATGCCAAGCAGCTTTATTAGGTTCAACGACAGTTCGAGCAGCAATATCAGCATCTACAATGTGGATTCCAAATGCTTTAAAGCGATCGCTTACCGCTGTTTTACCGCTGCCAATGCCACCGGTTAGACCGATAATTAATTTTTGCTGAGTTGTCATTAGCGGTATCTAAACCTTAGTATCTGATTCTTAGAAGTTGGCGAATTTAACTGCGGCTTTATACCGCAGGTAAATACCATTGCATGATTTCGTGGCCCCACATGGCGGCAATCCAGCCTGCTGCAGCTAAATAAGGTCCAAATGGGATAGGAATGTTTTTATCTCGTCCCATAATTAGAATACCAGCGATACCAACCACAGCACCGACCAGTGAAGAGAGTAAAATAATCATAGGTAAGAATTGCCAACCAAACCAAGCCCCTAAAGCGGCCAGTAGTTTAAAATCACCAAACCCCATACCATCTTTACCTGTGGCAAGTTTAAACAACCAATAAACAGACCAGAGTGATAAATAACCCGCTGCAGCACCAATGACCGCACTTTGCAGATCAACAAAGGTATGGTCGATATTGAGCAATAAGCCTAGCCACATCAAAGAGAGTGTCATGGTATCGGGCAAGATTTGATGGTCGATATCGATCATACTCATCGCAACCAAAGACCAAGTGAAAACCAACATAGCCGCAAGTTGTATAGACCAAGGAAACTTGATTAAAAGTGCAAGGCTTAATAATCCCGTAGCCAATTCTACTAAAGGGTAGCGAATGGATATCTTGGTCTCTTGACCTTGCTCGGCACAGCCTGAGCATTTACCTTTTAGAGCTAGATAGCTAAATATAGGGATGTTTTGCCACGCTTTCACTGGGCAATGACAGCGCGGGCAGTGGGAAGCAGGTTTGGAAAGGGTATAGGGCGTTTCTAAGTCTTTTAAGGCGCTATGTTCGGGCAAGTTGTCAGCAAGATCTTTACTATCAATTAACCAGCTACGAAAGAGCATGATGGGATAGCGTAAGATCACCACATTAACAAAGCTGCCGATCAGTAGCGACAGTATTAGGATGACAATAGGCAGTGCATAAGGCTGATGCTGCAGGTAATGCGCAACATCAGCAAAAGAAGCTAAAGAAAAGTTCATAGAGTTCTATTAGATGGAGAGTTAAATTGCTTTACCCATTTCGAAGATAGGCAAGTACATAGCTACAATCATGCCGCCGATAACGACACCGAGGAAGGACATAACTAATGGCTCCATTAATGCAGTTAAGCCATCGACCGCATTATCCACTTCATCTTCAAAATAATCGGCTGCTTTTGATAGCATGGAATCTAATGCACCTGATTCTTCACCAATACTGGTCATCTGTACAACCATATTAGGGAATACACCGGTCGCTTTCATGGCAAAGTGCATTTGTTGCCCTTGGGAAACTTCATCTCTAACTGTAAGAACGGCTTTTCGGTAAACAGAATTGCCTACTGCGCCGGCTACAGAGTCCAGCGCTTCTACAAGAGGAACACCCGCGGCAAAAGTCGTGGAGAGTACTCGGGCAAATCGAGCTACAGCTGCTTTCATCAATAAATCACCAAAAACAGGGGCTTTTAACAGTCCAGCTTCAAATTTATCCTTAAAGGCTGGGGATCGTGCTAGTGCTTGTTTTAATGAAACGACAAATGCAACAACGATACCGAGCATCACATACCAATAAGCTTGGGTCCATTCAGAAATAGCCACAACCATTTGTGTAGGAGCCGGTAGCTCTGAGCCAAAACTTTTAAACATAGTTTCAAAAGTCGGCACCACTTTAACCAATAGAATAACGGTAACAACAGAAGCAATGATTAAAGTAACGGCAGGGTACATCATAGCTTTTTTGATCTTGGCTCTAAGGGCTTCTGTTTTCTCTTTATAAACTGCTACTTTATCCAGCATTTGCTCAAGAGCACCAGACTGCTCACCGGATTCAACGAGATTACAGAATAGTTCATCAAAATGTTTTGGGTGCTTTTTGAGTGCTGAAGCAAAATCATTACCTGCAGATACGTCGTCGCGAACTTGAGCAATGAGTTCTTTAAGTGCTGCATTATCAACGCCTTCACCTACAATATCGAAAGATTGTACCAGAGGAACTCCGGCTTTCATCATGGTTGCCATTTGGCGAGTAAAGAAGGTAATGTCGGCTGAGGTGATTTTTCCACCGCTACCAAAACTAATTAGAGGTTTAGATTTCTTTTTAACTTTACCCGGCTGCACCCCTTGTTTACGTAGTTGGGCTTTTACGGTAGCAAGGTTGGGTCCTGAAGTTTCACCTTTGACCTTTTGGCCTTTTCGGTTAGTACCTTCCCATTCAAAGTGTTGCAGCTTTTGTTTGTTTTCTTTGGCCATTATTTTTATCCGCTATTTATTCTTTAGGGTCGCTAGGAGCATCAGTCGGCAGTGACTCGGTTGGCTTCTTCAAGGCTAGTAACACCTTGGGCGACTTTTTCTAATGCTGATGTTCGTAAATTATTAAAGCCTTCGTCTTTGGCTACGGCTGCAATTTCTAACGAGTTACCGCCATCCATAATAATTTTAGACAAGGCAGGAGTAATTCTTACTACTTCGTAGATACCCACTCGCCCTTTATATCCCTTATTACAAACATCGCAGCCCTTAGGCTGAAAGAACTCTCCATTAGCGATAAGCTCTTCGGTTAATCCGGCATCTAATAAAACTTGCTCAGGAATATCCGCAGGCTGTTTACAGGCACTGCATAAGCGGCGGCCTAAGCGCTGGGCAATAATTAAGCTCACAGAAGTGGCGATATTAAAGGCAGGAACTCCCATATTAGCTAAACGGGTTAGTGTTTCAGGGGCACTATTGGTGTGCAAGGTAGATAATACTAAGTGACCGGTTTGTGCTGCTTTAATTGCGATAGAGGCAGTATCGAGATCTCGAATTTCCCCCACCATCACGATATCAGGATCTTGTCGAAGGAAGGATCTTAGCGCTTCGCCAAAGTCTAGGCCGACTTTGGAGTTTACGTTTACCTGGTTGATACCTTCAAGGTTAATTTCTACAGGGTCTTCCGCAGTAGAAATATTGGTCTCTTCGGTATTAAGAATATTCAAGCCGGTATAAAGAGAAACGGTTTTACCTGACCCCGTCGGCCCTGTCACCAGAATCATGCCCTGGGGTTGAGCGAGGGCTTCCATGTAGAGAGCTTTTTGGCCTTCTTCATAACCGAGAGCATCGATGCCCATCTTGGCACTAGAAGGATCTAAAATACGTAGTACTAGCTTTTCACCCCATAGCGTAGGCAAACTATTCACGCGAAAATCAATGGCTTTATTTTTCGAGATTTTCATCTTGATACGGCCATCTTGGGGAACACGTCGCTCGGAAATATCCATTTGCGACATAACTTTTAAGCGAGCGGCAATTTTTCCTGACAAGTTAACCGGTGGGCTAGAAACTTCGTGTAATACACCATCGGTACGATAACGTACTCGATAGCGCTTCTCATAGGGCTCAAAGTGAATATCCGAAGAGCCGCCTTTTATCGCATCAAGCAGCATCTTGTTTACAAAGCGAACGATAGGCGCGTCATCCCCAGTGCCAGGCTCATCATCTTTTTTGTCTTCAGGGTTTTCAATGTCAACATCGAGATCATCGTCATCGAAATCATCAAAAGTACTATCTTCTGCAGAAATAAACTTCTCAACCATAGCCGCAAGTTTATTTTCCTCAACGATAACCGGCTCAACATTCATGCCGGTATTGAACTTGATCTCATCGATAGCGGTAATGTTGGAGGGGTCGCTTTGGGCTAAAAATAAACGATTACCGCGCTTGAAGAGTGGTAAAACCTTATGCTTTTCAACTAGGGCGTTACTTACAATGTCTTTAACCAGTAATTCAGTATCAAAAGCGGCTAAATCTAATAAAGGCAAACCAAATTCCGTTGATGCAAGGACGGCAACTTGCAGAGCATCCGCATAGCCTTTTTGTATGGCTACAGTAATAAAAGAAGATTTTTCTCTTTTCGCTATTTCAAGAGCTTGTTGAGCATGCTCAGCCTCAATAAGACCTGCTTGGTGCAAAGAACGAGCTAAACCATTTAGATTCATACAATAAGTGCTTTTTTTGTTATTACGCTGCTTTTAGTGTACTGCAATTATTGAGGAATGGGAAAGGATGCACTGCTTAAGCGCGAAGAAGTATTGATTGGAGTGATAGAGTGTGAACTAAGTAAGGCGTTCGGGGTTCTATTTTATTATTTGGCAATAAAAAAAGGCCCCGGAGGGCCTTTAAGTAATCGCGAGTTTAACTATTAGATTTCGCCATTAACGTTTTCGTGTACCCACTTACAAATTAATACTTCCATATCCGCATCTGTTCCTGGTAATCCAGCTAAAGGAGTGACAGCACCTGTTGCTGCTACATAGCCAGTACCAATCACTGCTGTCCAAGTTGTGCCTCGAGCACTACCTGTTGGACTAAGGTGTAAGCCTCCACCATCAACTTCTGTATCGATACCGCCATTAGCAGCAGTCTCAAAAGCAACTGTAATACCAGCAGAGGTTGTGCCAGCGGCAACTTTTGAGGCTGGTAGAGCCCAGGTTGCATCACTACAAGAGCCAGTAATGCCTAAGCCAGGGTTGGTTTGTAGTGCAATTGTTCCCTCAGGTAATACAGGTGTGCCAGGTAAACCAAATTGCGCTTGGAAGCAGTCGTCATCACCAGCTGCGGCACAATTATAGGCAGTATCTCCATAGACTAGACCTGGGCCACGACGAGAAGCCGTTGTTTCAATCGCACGTTGCAAGCTGGCGATTGAAGAGAATACAGCGCCTAGCTTAGAAGTTACGATATATTCACGATATGCAGGAAGGGCTACTGAAGCCAAAATACCGATGATCGCGATTACGATCATAAGTTCGATAAGGGTAAAACCTTTTTGTTGTGTTTTCATGGACTGCTCCAAATGTTTCTTTTATAGGAATGAGCTTTCAAATGAAGGCTCTTATTATTCGTATTTCATGACTTGCAGTGACTGTGCCACTTTTCGATTATTCAGAAAAATGATTTCAATAACTAGCGAAAGTACGGCAGAGCATAACTTGCGGCGAGGGCAGCGTCTAGTTCTGTAGGTAGGGTTTTTTGAAAGGATTTAAAGTTTTAATGAATATTGTGAACCAACTGACAAAAAATGTCAGTTGGTGCCATTAAATGGATTATTTTTTAAAGAAACCAATAATTGAGCCATCAGCTTCATTGATTTGAATGAACTGATTTGAAGATAATAGTGGATTTAGCTGAATTAAATCATTAGTTCTATATGGAGTTATCATTTCATTAACAATGTCAGAGAACTCTTCATATGCTGCAAACTTCGTAGGGTTTAATGAGCCTTCTTGCTTGGTTTCATCGAATTGGTAATATAATTCGTTGGTTTTTAAATGGTGAGTGCGTTCTATTACCTTATCTGCCATATCACTGGTTGCGAAAATAGTCATAAAACTAGTATTAATAAAAGCCAATGCAACGGGCCTAGTCTGATGAATTGTCCAGCTGCCATAAATCAAAGCAGCCGTTTGTACTAAAGCAATCACAAATAAATCAAACTTCAAACTGCTTTTCTTAGGGTTAAAAACGATCAAGGTTAAAAGTGGCCCTAAAACCAAATCAATGCCTATAATGATGCCGATAGCTCTCCAGCCATTTCCGGTATCGAATAAAATTCCTGGATACCAGTACTGAGTAATACAGACCAGTAGAATAAGAAATAAAGCTAGGCTGATGGCCATGTGAACTGCAAAGGCTTGGTAGCGGTTATATTCGGTTATTTCTTTTTTCAATAACATATTTTTAACTACTTATTTTTTAGTTAGAGAGAAGTTTTAAATGTTTTAACGATTTAAATTAAGCGCATTGACAAGTCAACCGCAGTACAATCCTTGGTCAAAGCACCTATGGAAATATAATCCACCCCAGTCTCCGCATAAGCGCGCAAAGTTTTGGTAGTAATACCACCAGAGGCTTCTAGTTTGGCTCTTTCATTATTCTGCGCATTCGTGAACGTCTTATTTAACTCAACAGCTTCAACCATCAAGGCAGGGCTAAAGTTATCCAGCATAATAATGTCAGCTCCAGCTTTTAAAGCAGTGGTCAGTTCCGCTAAAGATTCGACTTCAACTTCAACTTTTTTCCCTGGTGCTATCTGGTGCGCTTTTTCAACGGCTTTTTCAATACTGCCACAAGCGTGAATATGGTTTTCTTTAATCAAGAAGGCATCGTACAAGCCAATACGATGGTTATAACAACCACCGATACTAACCGCGTATTTCTGACCTACTCGTAAACCCGGTAGGGTTTTGCGGGTATCTAATAGCTTAACCCCTGTGCCTTCGACCATTTGAGCATAGTATTGGCATAAAGTAGCTGTGCCAGACAGGCTTTGTAAGAAGTTAAGAGCAGCGCGTTCACCGGTTAATAGTGAGCGAGCAGAGCCGGTGAGTTCAAATAATACTTGGTTTGGGCGCACCCATTGGCCATCGCTGACTTTCCAATCAACTGAAACGCTTGGGTCTAGTTGTTTAAAGACTTCGTTGACCCAAGCAGAGCCGGCAATAATTGCGCGGTCACGACTGATAATGCGGGCCTTAGCTTGGTTTTCAGCAGGAATTAGCTGAGCAGTGATATCGCCATTGAGAAGGTCTAGGCCTATGTCTTCTAATAACGCTTGTTTAACGGTATTGCGGATGTCGTCTTTATAAGGTGTTAAATCAAGCGCCATTTTCTACTGTCTCTATTTCAATCTGATTTTAGGGAGTTGCTTTCAAGTATCTAGAACTAGAAGCTACTCATTAATTTTGTTTTGCGCCGCTTTTGTCAGCTTAAATACCACAGGGCTCAGCAATAACAAGGCGATTAAGTTAGGAATTGCCATCAATGCATTCAAGGTATCGGCCACTAACCAAGCTAAATCCAGCTGGAAGGTCGCGCCGACAGGAATGGCTAATACCCACACAATGCGGAAAATAATAATCGATTTTACACCGAACAAGTATTCAGCGCACTTTTCACCGTAAAAAGACCAGCCTAATAAGGTTGTGAAGGCAAAAACGATTAAGCCAAATGTTACTATGTATTCACCAATTGAAGGTAGACCTTGGCTAAAGGCGGCGGAAGTTAACGTTGCCCCGGTTAACGCTTTGCCTGTTTCAGGGTCGATGACTTGCCAAGCGCCCGAAGCGACGATCACTAAACCGGTAATGGTACAGATCACTAAAGTATCAATGAAGGTACCTAGCATGGCGATGGTGCCTTGCTGTACTGGGTTATTGGTTTGCGCTGCAGCGTGGGCAATCGGTGCGCTACCTAGACCGGCTTCGTTCGAAAATACACCGCGGGCAATACCAAAGCGAATGGCCATCCAAACGCTCGCACCGGCAAAACCGCCGACCGCTGAAATAGGGGTGAAGGCGTAAGTAATAATGGTGGAGAAGGCTTCAGGAATACGATCAAAATAGATAACTAATAGAATTAGGCCGCCGATAACATAAGCAATGGCCATAAAAGGAACCAGCTTACCTGCAACGGTAGCGATGCGTTTGATACCCCCTAATAAAACCAAGGCGGCTAATATGGCCATGATAATGCCGGTAGCTAATTCCGGCACTTTAAAAGAGTTGTGCATAACATCGGCGACGGAATTGGCTTGCACGCCGTTACCAATACCAAAGCCTGCGATCATACCAAAGAAAGCGAACGCAACCGCCATCCACTTCCAGTTATCTCCAAGGCCATTTTTGATGTAGTACATTGGGCCACCGACAAAATTACCGTTTTCATCTTTTTCGCGATAATGAACCGCGAGTACGGCTTCGGCGTATTTAGTCGCCATACCAATCAGGGCTATGATCCACATCCAGAAAAGTGCACCGGGTCCACCCATGGCGATAGCCGTGGCTACCCCAGCGATATTACCGGTACCAATGGTGGCTGAAAGTGATGTCATTAAGGCATTAAAACCAGAAATATCCCCTTCGCCTTTGGCATCACGGCCGGCCCATAATAAAGAGAAGCCTTTTTTGATGTTTAAAATGGGATAGGCTTTTAAACCCAGAGTTAGGAAGATACCGGTAATTGCGATGAGCAATAACATGGGGGCACCCCAGGCCCAGCCATTAATGGTATTGATAATCTCGACCATGGTGTCTTCCTTTATAGATATTTATTGAATGGTGCCACTATACTCGGCTGATTGTATGAGTCAAAATCAATGCCTCAAATCTGAAAAATAAGGCTGAATTGTGAGGCGAAATGTCGTTGCGACTGTGTTTGTGCAAGACCATTGGTTGAATATTGCACAAAAATGCCTGTCGCCTAATGTTAATCAGCGTCCAGCTGAAGAAATTTCATTATTGGTGGTTCACAATATTAGCTTGCCTCCCAAGCAATACGGCGGGCCTTATGTCGAAGACTTTTTCTGTAATCGCTTAGATCCTAAAGCGCATCCTTATTTTGCTGAAATTTCTTCTATTGAAGTTTCAAGCCATTTGTTTATTCGCCGTGACGGCAGTGTTATTCAGTTTGTTCCTTTTAATCAACGTGCTTGGCATGCGGGTTTATCGCAGTATGGCGGGCGAGATAACTGTAATGACTTTTCGATTGGTATTGAAATGGAAGGTTGTGATGATGAGGCTTATAGTGATGAGCAATATGAGGCATTAAAGCAAGCAACATTAGCCATTATGCTGGCTTATCCTGAGATCACGACGAGTCGCATAACTGGGCATGAATTTATCTCGCCACGGCGTAAAACTGATCCAGGTCGCGCTTTTAATTGGGCAAGGTTATTTTCCGGCTTGAAGTGCTAAGCTTTTATTAGTTAACTAAGCGCATTACTCAAAGATTCATACCAAATTCTTAGTGGATTAAGACATGAAGTTTCTCATCTTATTTTTTACCCTTATGCTGCAACGATATCGGGCTATTAATCGCAGCACGACCACGAGCCGCAGTTTCGCTAAGTGGTTTAAATTATTTCAAGGCCGTTCTTGGTTCATGAAATTAGGCCGTACTGGGCGCTATATACTGGTGGTTTTCTTACCCAGCATTGTGATTGGCGGCTCTTTTGTGATTATTGAAGATCAGTTTTGGGGCTTACCCGCCATCGTGCTGGAAATTGCATTGCTTCTCTACGTATTAAGTCACGCCGATTTTGATCGTCATGTGGAGCAATATCGTACGGATCTTGCGAATGGTGACATTCAAGGGGCCTATCGCTGTGCGGATCAGTATCTATCCATTCCAGAGATAGAGCTCAGTGATAAGTTAGCAAAAATGCACGATCAGGTTTGCCATACTATTTTGCATCGTTGGTTTGAATTCTTTTTCCTCATGTTGTTCTGGTTTTTAGTATTGGGAGTGCCAGGGGTGCTCTTGGCTTGGTTCAGTTTGCAGTATTCTCAGCTAGTTCATTGTGAAGAAAAAGCGTGGCGCCCGCTGCATTGGTTATCTTGGATACCTGCGCGGTTATTAGGATTAACCTTTGCTCTGGCAGGCAATTTTGTTCAAGCAGTTACCATCTGGCAGCAAACCTTATGGAAAGGTCGTATTCCCGCAGACGTCGTTCTGTATAAAGTAGCGCTGGCGTCGTTATCTCACCAAGGTAGTGAAAAGTGCATGGACTCTATGGTTAACGCGGAATCCGATACTAAGGTTGCTTGTGATCAGATGTTGGAATTGCAAAAGTTGCACGGTCGCAGTGCGGTTGTTTGGCTAGTGATTATTGCTCTAATTACTATTGTGGGTGGAACCCTGTTTTAAACTAATTCCAGTTTTAAACTAATACCAGTTCTAGCCTAATTCGAGCTTTCGCTTATAAAAAAGCGGCACCACGGACACCACTGGAATCACCGAACTCGGCTTTCACAAGCCGGGTGAAAACCTGATCTGAGAAAACATACTCGGGCAAAAATTCTGGCACGCGTTGATAGAGAAAGTCGATGTTCGACATGCCGCCACCTAAGACAATCACTTCAGGGTCAGTCATATTGATTACTGTCGCTAGAGACTTGGCTAGCTGTCGCGCGTAATTATCAAATACTGCCAGTGCGTTCTTATCACCGGCTAATAAAGCTTGATGCCATTCTTTTGAGCTAAATAAGTTATCATCATTTTTAGTTACTGAAGAGTGACGCGCCGCCTGTTTTTCAAACCCAGGGCCTGATAAAAAAGTCTCAATGCAGCCCTGTTTTCCACAATAGCAAGGCAATAAGGTTTCATCTGCTTGCGGCCAAGGTAATGGATTGTGTCCCCATTCACCACAAATGGCATTAGGCCCGGATACTAGCTGTTGATTGATAACCAAGCCGCCACCACAGCCTGTACCAATAATAACGCCAAATACCGATTGAGCGCCTTTAGCTGCACCATCTAGCGCTTCAGATAGTACGAAGCAATCGGCATCGTTGGCGATCTTTACCCCACAATCGAGTGCTTGTTCTAAGTCTTGCTGAAAGTTTTGGCCAATTAAGCAGGTTGTATTTGCATTCTTTACTAGGCCTGTGGCTGGGCTGATTGCCCCAGGAATACCAATGCCGACTTGCAGGAATTTACGCTGTAATTGTAATTCACTGGCTTGAATCAGTGTTTTGATCGCCTGAACAATGGCTTGGTATTGATGAAGTGGTGTCTGGTGATCTTGAGCGATAGGGGTAGCAATACGTTTGCGTAAGAGCACTTCATTTTCTGCCGAAAGCACGATGATTTCGATTTTAGTGCCGCCTAAATCAAGGCCTACAGATAGCTTTTGCATAGGAAAATCATTTAACAGTTAGCCAATATTAAGCAGAATGCTCCGGATGATAAGAGGCTAACATTAATTTTGCGCGATCGCTAAGTTCAATCACCTTACAGCCATTGCCGTACATACTCGGGGTTATTCGGTCAGTCCACATGACTTCGGCTTTCACTTGACCTGTACGGCGACTGTCTATATTGGGTGGGATGTCGACCATGTCGAACTCAATGACCGTTCCAATTTCTAGGGGAGTATAAGAAGACAGCATGATCCCTGTGGCAGAAAAGTCGACCATCAAACCGACGTATTCTTTCGAGTCATGTTGAAATAAGCTCACGGTGCCATCTAATATTTGGCGGGCATGCATGCGATTTTCTTTGCTCATAGCGGTATACTGGCTCGAATTCTTATTATCTAAATTATAGACCTAAAAAAGCGAAGTGTTATTAAATGTCTTCGGGTCTGTATTCATGGAAAGCGAGCATGGGCAATAACATACAATTAGTATTGGGCGGAGCCCGATCGGGTAAGAGCCGATTTGCCGAGCAAGCGGCGAAAGAAAGTGGTCTTGATGTGGTCTACATTGCCACAGCGACCATTTACGATGATGAGATGCAGCAGCGTATCGACCGTCATATTAATGATCGTCCTAGTCACTGGCTAACGGTGGAAGAGCCGCTGCAGCTTGCGCAAGTATTGCAGCAATATAGTCGGGTTGATAATTGCATCTTGGTTGATTGCTTAACGCTTTGGTTAAGCAATGTGTTAATGGCTGAGCAAGATCAACAGCAGGCTGATCCGCAAGGGGTAAAATCGTTTGAAATTTATAAAAAAGATTTATTAGAAATCTTGGCAAGATTGCCGGGGCAAGTAATTTTAGTCAGTAATGAAGTGGGCCAAGGAATCGTGCCTATGGGAGAGTTGAGTCGGCGTTTTGTTGATGAAGCGGGTTGGCTACATCAGGATATTGCTCGTATCGCTCAGACAGTTACCTTAGTAGTGGCAGGCTTGCCACTGCAGCTTAAAAATTAAAGATTGAGTTTAACGATGAAACAAGTTTGGTGGAAAAACGATTGCCTCGCAATCAATGAAAAGTTCAAAACCGAAGCATTAGAACGACAAGGTCTATTAACGAAACCGCCGGGATCGCTAGGGCAGTTAGAAGATCTTGCGATCACATTGGCGGGTTTATACGGCGATAATCGACCGGAGATAAAGCAGCCATTGATTACGATTTTTGCTGCCGATCATGGTGTGGTTGCTCAGGGAGTATCGGCTTTTCCACAAGCGGTCACGGTTGAGATGATCCGTAATTTCGTTAACGGAGGCGCGGCAATTTCGGTTTTGGCTCAAGTGAATCAAGCGGACCTAAAAGTTGTAAATTGCGGAACCGCTTTTGAAATTGATTTTGCCGACGATTATTCGGCGTTAATTAATAAACCGATCGCAGCAGGCACGGCAGATTTAAGTCAGCAAAGTGCGATGACTGCAGAGCAGTTAGAGCAAGCGCTGATTATTGGCCAGCAAGTGGTTGAGCAGGGTAAAAAAGACGGAGCTGATCTGTTTATTGCGGGTGAGATGGGAATTGGTAATACCACCCCAGCGGCGGCATTAGGTTGTGCTTATTTATCTCATTCAGCTGAAGAAATGACTGGGCGTGGCACAGGAATCGATGATGCCGCTTGGGGAAATAAAGTTCAGGTTATTCAGCAAGGCTTAGCACGTTTGGGAACTTCAGACTCTGAGCGTTCCGCTTTATTGGGTGAAGAGATTCTGCAGCAATTAGGTGGCTTCGAAATTGCGGCCATTGCGGGTGCCTATATTCGTTGTGCACAGCTGGGTATTCCTGCGCTGGTGGATGGTTTTATTACCACGGCTGCGGCCTTAGCGGCCTGTAAAATGAATCCGCAGGTTCAAGACTGGCTGTTGTTTAGCCACCAATCTGAAGAGCAAGGTCATAAATATATGTTGCAAGCTTTGCAAGCTAAGCCAATTTTAAATTTAGGTTTACGCTTAGGTGAGGGCAGTGGCGCAGCAACAGCATTACCGTTATTGCGCCAAGCCTGTGCTTTGCATAATGGCATGGCAACATTTGCCGAAGCATCCGTTTCAGGATCGGAATAATCATGAATCTGCCGCCTACCTTTGTAGATGTTATGCGCCATGGTGAGCCTGAAGGATCATGCCCTAAGGGCGGTACCATTTTACGCGGTAGTATTGATCATGTATTAACGGATAAAGGGTGGCTGCAAGCACAGCAGCGGGTCGATAGCCTATTAGAAGTAATAAAATCAGATGGTCATAACGGCTGGGATATTATTATAACGTCACCTTTAAAACGCTGTGCTGAATTTGCTCAAAAAATAAGTTCAGAAACTAAGCTACTAAATCCTGGCGCTAAAGAGCAGGAGTCACTGCCATTATTTATAAAAGAGGCTTGGCGTGAATTACATTATGGCGATTGGGAAGGTCGCAGTACCCAGAGTATCTGGCAAGATCAGCCAGACATTATGGAAAATATGTGGAAACAGCCGATGGAATTTTGCGCGCCTAATGGCGAGTCAGTCAAAGACTTCAGTCAGCGTATTGAACAAGCTTGGTTAGACCTTCTTACCGAGTTTCAGGGTAAGCGCATTTTATTAGTGTGCCATGGCGGGGTCATGCGCATTTTATTACAGCAGCTCTTATTGATGGCTCCCGAAGGAATGAATCGCTTTGCTATTCCTTATGCCGCGGCCTCACGCTTTCGAATTGATCATGGCTCTTCATCTGAACATCCTCAGCAACATTGGCCAAGCTTACTTTGTCATTTAGGCAATGAGATCAACGGTGATGTGGAAAGTAAAGTCAATGCGACTGAGAGCGACGCGTAAATGAGTAATATAAAAACAACTTGGTTTTCTTTTTGGTATGCCATCGCTTTTCTGACACGGGTTCCGGCGGTTAATTTGTCAAAGGCTTTAAAGGAAAATAATAAAGCGATTAGCCAAGGTTCGTTATATTTTTATCCGGTTATTGGTTTAATAATTGGACTGGTATTAGCCGCTATTTTTTACCTTTGTCATTGGCAAGTGAATCAATCAGCACCCGTGCCTAGTCCAGGTTTTGATAGTACGAGTCTCGTTATTGCCGCTTTAATGTTATTGGCGTGGTGTTTAGTTACTGGAGGCCTGCATTTAGATGGCTTAGCGGATGCTGCTGATGCTTGGGTCGGAGGTTATGGCGATAAACAGCGCACTTTGGATATTATGAAAGATCCAACGGTAGGTCCCATGGGGGCGATGCTGGTGGTTGTGGTTTTATTATTAAAGTTTGCTGCTCTGGTTGTGCTGGTTGATAAGTTTGAAGGTTGGGCTTTAATAGGCGCTATTTTAGCGATTCCAATGTTAGCGCGCTTTAGCATTTTACCATTATTTTATTTTACCCCTTATGTGCGCGAGAAGGGTTTGGGCAGTAATCTTAAACAGTCTATTAGCCCAATCATATTGATACTCGTGACGACGACCTGCCTGTTATTAAGCGTTGTTTTTTTGCAGCAGAAAGCCATTTTTATCTTAGTGCTGGCAATGGCAATTCTATTATGGGCGAGAAATATGATGCAGCAGCGCATTGGCGGTACTACTGGAGATACGGCTGGGGCAATGATTGAGGTGCAAGAAGCTTTGTTATTATGTGCTTTGGTATTGTGATTTATTATTAATGTGCCCTAGTTTAAAATTAGGGCACTGTTAGAAAAAATTAGTGCTTATTGAATTTATTGAGTTCAGCTTCCAGCTTTTGCCAGTCAAAATGCTCTTCTACTGATGCCCCTAATACTTCTAAACTTTTTTCCCGTAACTCTTGATAATCAACCAAGCTAGTTTCAGCACCTGCCCAGCGTAGAATCGATTGTAAAGCCTCGGGGGTATCCATTAATCCATGCCAATAGCTGGCCATGATTTGCTCATCATTAGAGAGCAAAGCACAAATATGATTATCGTCCGTCGCAATAATAGAGCGGTTATCGTTTGTACTCTTAGGGTTAGAAGTTACGGTCAAACCGGCATGAATTTCATAGCCTTGAATATCACAGCTTTCCTGACCAGGAAGATTTAATATTCCACTCACATTTTTTAATGTTTTCTCTGGTAATAGTTCTGTTTCAATATCCAGCCAGCCAAAGCCATCACTGCTGCCCGCGATTCCTTCTAAACCGAGTGGGTCATTAATTGTTTTCCCGAGCATTTGTAAGCCTCCGCAAATACCGAGAATTTTCCCGCCATAACGTAGATGCTGTTGTAAATAAGGAAGCCATCCTTGTTCTTTTAACCAGGCTAGGTCGGCACGGGTATTTTTCGAGCCGGGTAGAATAATTAAATCAGCTTTTGGGATATGAGAGGCTTCATTGACCTTGCTCCCCGAAATTGAAGGGCCAATTAACTCTAGGTCAACTTGTGGGTGTGCTGCTAATGGATCGAGATCGGTATGATTACTTACTCGAGGGTAGATCGGCACGACGACTTTTAATCTTTGTTGATGCGCTAAGCCTTTATCTTCGATCGTTTCCGATAGGCTGACTGAATCTTCACTATCGAGATGTAGTCCCATCAAATACGGCAGAACGGCTAATACCGGCTTGCCGGTTTTCACTTCTAGCCAATCTAAGCCGGATTGTAGTAAGCCGATATCGCCGCGAAAGCGATTGATCACAAAGCCCACTACTCGGTTTTGTTCCGACTGGGATAAGCAATCAAGGGTACCAATAATATGGGCAAAGACCCCACCACGATCAATGTCGGCAATGATAATTACTGGGCAATCTACAGCTTCAGCAAAGCCCATGTTTGCAATGTCGCGATCACGTAAATTAATTTCTGCTGGGCTGCCCGCGCCCTCGGCCACTACCCAGTCATATTGCTGGGTTAATCTTTCATGCGACGCTAATACGGCTTTCATCGCCGTAGGTTTGTAGTCGTGATATTGGCGGGCTTTCATATTTCCCGCTGATTTTGTATCACTGGCGTTACTATTTGGATTAATGATGGCTTTACCATTGATAATAACTTGGCAGCCAATATCGGAGGTCGGTTTTAATAATACCGGATTAAAATCCGTATGAGGTTTTAAGCCACAGGCTTGTGCTTGTAATGCCTGAGCGCGGCCAATCTCACCACCATCTTCAGTCACCGCACTGTTGAGCGCCATGTTCTGGGACTTAAAAGGCGCAACCGAAACCCCACGATTTTTAAGTGCGCGGCCAAGGGCGCAAACTAGGGTGCTTTTACCCGCGTCAGAAGTCGTGCCTTGAACCATGAGAGTGAGTTTTTTCGGAAGCATAAAAGGGGCAAGCCTGCTAAAATCAATGGGTTATCTAAAGTCCGTTATTTTAAGAGATTTTGTCTTGATCCTCAGCTTTTTTTCATTGTTATTGGCATTAGCGTTAGATTATCGCTTTGCGGAACCCAAAAAATATCATCCCTTAGTGGGATTTGGTTGGTATGTTGATTTTTTGCAACAGAAACTGAATAACTCTGGGAGTCAACGTTCGCAGATATTCAGTGGTATGGCTGCCGCTCTTTTAGCGATTATTCCTATCGTCGGTCTCATTATTATTGTGCAGCACTCGATGCCTACCTTTATCAATATCTTTATAGATGCCGGCTTATTGTATCTGTGTATTGGCTGGTCAAGTCTGCAGCAACATGCCACGGCAATTTATGATGAGTTAAAGGTTAATCAACTGGATCTTGCGCAGACTAAATTAAGTTGGATTGTCAGTCGTGAAACAGACCAGCTTGATAGTACTCAGGTAGCTCAAGCGAGTGTTGAGAGTGTATTGGAAAATAGCTCGGATGCATTATTCGCGACGATCTTTTGGTTTATGTTGGCTGGCGTAGAAGGCGCTGTACTTCATCGTTTGGTGAATACGTTAGATGCAATGTGGGGATATAAGACGGATAAGTTTTTATATTTTGGTCGCTTCTCGGCCTATTTTGATGATGTATTGAATTACATTCCAGCGCGGCTTACCGCTTATGGCATGGTCTTTTGTGCCAATTCGATTGAACAAGGTAAAAAGGCTCTTAATTGTTGGCGCACGCAGGCTAAGCATTGCTCTAGTCCTAATGGTGGCCCTGTAATGACCGCCGGTGCGGGAGCTCTCGATGTACGATTGAGTGATGGAGCCTATTATAAAGGTGAAAATGCCGGTAAGTGGCAAACTAAACCTCTAATGGGTTGTGGTGAACCCGCGCAATATCAATCAATTATTGATTCTCTTGAGTTGGTTAAGCGCACTTTATTATTTTGGTTATTCAGCCTTGGAGGGTTAGTTTTTGTCCTCTAACTCAGATACGGGTTCAGGCGATTCGTCTGTTTTTAGTCCAAAGCATGGTGGCGCTCTTAACGCCGCAGCGGAACATTTTTCGATTCCCCTTGATGAATGGCTAGATATCAGTACGGGCATCAATCCAACCAGTTGGCCCGTTCCGGAAATTCCAAAGGATGTTTGGCAGCGTCTACCTGAAGAGAGTGATCAGCAGAGTTTTAGCCTTGAACGCAGGGCGCTGGATTATTATCTCGCCCATGATATAGAAGGTTTAAAAACCGTACAGCAGCAAAATTTGTTGCCTTGTGCAGGGTCACAGCAAGCCATTCGCTTATTGCCTTGTTTGTATAATTCGATGCAGCAAGGTTCAAAGTCTGCTGCTAAAACGGAAGCAAAAGTCTGGGTGACTTCAGGCAGTTATGCGGAGCACGGTATTGCGTGGGAAGAGCAAGGCCATCGAGTACGAAAAGTTGCTTGCGATCGTATTTCTCAATTATTAACGCAACAGCCTGTTGATGTTTTAATTTTATTAAACCCCGATAATCCCAGTGGCCATCGCTGGCCTACGGAACAGTTGTTAAAATGGTGGTCGATACTGCATCGTCGCGGGGGCTGGTTAATAGTCGATGAAGCCTTCATGGATATGTCTCCTGAGCAGAGTCTAGTTGGCGAAGTTGAGCGGGAAGGCTTGTTTGTTTTACGCTCGGTAGGTAAGTTTTTTGGCCTTGCGGGAATACGCTTAGGGTTTGTTTTATCGGCAGAAAAAGCCATTAAGCGATTAGCCAAAATGTTAGGCCCTTGGGCTATTAGTCATCCTGCACAATACATCGGGCAGTTAGCATTACGTGATAAAGTCTGGATTGAGCAACAACGGACTGAGTTGGGTCATCAGTCTTTGCGGTTAGCGACATTATTGCGACAGTATTTTTCGGCTGATGTAAAAGGAACCGATTTGTTTTGTACGGTCTATTTTAGCGAGGCTGAAAATGTTTTTTATCAGCTGGCTAAGCAAGGTGTATTAACTCGCTTCTTACCGGTAACGACAAAAACGGAAGCTGGGCTACGTTTTGGTTTACCCGCTAATCATGAAGAAGATTGGCAACAATTAGAGTCGGCTTTATCCCATTTGAAATAGTTTTTAGAGATTATATTTTGTTACTCAATATTAAAAAAATATTCACAATTTTCAGTATGACATTCTCTTTTTTTGGGCAATCGGTTATTGCAGCCCCAATTCAAGTGACCGACGATGATGGCATTTTGCATACGTTTCCAGAGCCGGTAACGCGTATTGTTAGTTTAATGCCCCATGCGACGGAATTGTTATTTGAAATTGGTGCCGGGAATCACGTGGTAGGCGCCGTACAATATTCAGATTACCCCGAAGCCGCAAAACAGATACCTCGAGTAGGGGGTTACAGCGCGCTGAATATTGAAGCAATTGTTGCTTTAGAACCAGACCTATTAATTGCTTGGCCTGAAGGTAATCGTAATCGTGAGCTTGATCGTTTAAAAGCATTGGGGCTACCCATATTCGTTTCTGATCCCAATGAATTGGAAGATATCGCCAAGGCATTAAAACTGTATGGTGAAATAACGGGTAAACAACCTCAAGCGGAGAAAGCTCGCAGTGCTTTTAACCACAAATTAGAGCATTTACGCTCGACTTATAGTCAGCAAGAAAAAGTGAGTGTTTTTTATCAGGTGTGGAATGCGCCCTTGATGACTCAAAACGGCAATACTTTTATCAGTCGCGCTATTGAGGTGTGTGGCGGGGTGAATATTTTTGCTGATCTTCCAATGACTAATCCTCAAGTCAGTATTGAATCAATTTTAGTACAAGACCCTCAGGTGATTGTTGCTAGTGGAATGGGGCAAGCTAGACCCGAGTGGTTGGATGATTGGCGTCAGTATAAAACTTTACAAGCGGTGAAGAAAAATCAGCTCTTTCATATTCTTCCAGAACTGTTCCAGCGTCCAACTTCGCGCTTCTTAATTGGAACAGAGCAATTGTGTGAAGCGATGGAGGGCGCCAGGCGTTAAGGATTTATTGGTCATTATTATTGAGGGAAGTCGGGTTGATTCTAAGATTAGATGTACCATTTTAGGCCAATAACCCAAAAACCTGTCTAAATGGTTAGGTTTTTATTGTTTGTTATCCGAATCTTTATCTATACTGAATTGCAGCTATGCAACATTCTATTAGGACAAGGATTCTATGGACGATTACAAAGAGACTCAAGATAACGACCCAATTGAAACGAAAGAGTGGGTTGATGCCATACATTCAGTTATCCGCGCCGAAGGTATTGAACGTGCTCATTTCTTAATTGAGCGTATTGCTGAACGTGCAACGAAAAACGGCGCTCCACTACCTTATGCGCTAAAAACACCTTATAGAAATACAATTCCACCAGAAGCCGAAGCGCCTTTACCTGGGGATTTATTTATTGAGCGCCGTATTCGATCTTTAATTCGTTGGAATGCTTTGGCCATGGTGAGTCGCGCAAACGTTGCCGATGCAGGTGATTTGGGCGGGCATATTTCAAGCTTTGCTTCTAGTGCCACTTTATACGATGTGGGCTTTAATCACTTCTTCCGCGCACCCAATCCCGATAGTGAAGAATCGCCATTAGGAGATTTAATCTATTACCAAGGTCATGTTGCTCCCGGTATTTATGCGCGTTCGTATTTGGAGGGACGCTTTGATGAAAAAGACTTAGAGTCTTATCGTCGTGAGGCGTTGAAACCGGGTTTATCTTCTTATCCACACCCAAAATTAATGCCGGACTACTGGCAGTTCCCAACAGTTTCTATGGGCCTAGGTCCACTGCAAGCTATCTATCAAGCACACTTTATGCGTTATATGTCGGCTCGAGAGTTGGTGCCACGTAAAGACCGTAAGGTTTGGGCTTTCCTTGGGGATGGAGAGTGCGATGAGCCAGAAAGCTTAGGAGCAATTTCTCTTGCCGGTCGCGAAAAATTAGAAAACCTGATTTTTGTGGTGAACTGTAACCTGCAGCGTCTTGATGGCCCTGTTAGGGGTAACGGTAAGATTATTCAAGAATTAGAAAGCTCTTTCCGTGGTGCAGGCTGGAATGTGATCAAGGTTGTTTGGGGTCGTTTCTGGGATCCGCTATTAGCCAAAGATCGTAAAGGCTATTTGCAGAAACGTATGGATGAAACTGTGGATGGCGAATTCCAAAACTACAAAGCGAAGGGGGGACAATATACCCGTGAACATTTCTTTGAAAAGTATCCTGAGCTAAAAGAATTAATTAAAGATATGAGCGATGAAGATATCTTTAATTTGAACCGTGGTGGTCACGATCCGTATAAAGTCTTCGCCGCGTATCAGCAGGCAATGAATCATAAAGGTCAGCCTACTGTCATTCTTGCCCATACGGTAAAAGGTTATGGTATGGGGCCAGAGGCGGAAGCGCAAAACCCAAGTCACTCGGTGAAGAAATTGGACTTCGATAGTTTAAAAGCGTTCCGTGATCGTTTTGATGTACCGATTCGTGATGAAGATTTAGAAAAATTACCTTTCTATCGCCCTGCGGAAGATAGCCCCGAGATGATGTACTTACGCAAGCAGCGTGAAAAACTTGGTGGTTATATGCCGGTGCGTACTGAAACGTGGCAAGCGTTAAAAGCACCAGAACTGGCGAGCTTTAAAGGTCAATTAGATGGCAGTGGTGAGCGTGAAATTTCATCGACCATGGCGTTTGTGCGTATTCTTTCTCAACTAGTAAAAGATAAAAGTTTAGGTGAGCGTGTGGTACCGATTGTGCCGGATGAAGCGCGAACTTTTGGTATGGAAGGTATGTTCCGTCAGCTCGGTATTTATTCATCTGAAGGCCAGCTGTATAACCCAGTCGACTCTGGGCAGATGATGTATTACCGCGAAGATAAAAAAGGCCGAATTCTAGAAGAAGGTATTAACGAAGCCGGTGCATTTGCTGCGTGGATGGCAGCGGCAACATCTTATAGTACGAATAGCTTGGCTATGGTGCCTGTGTATGTTTTTTATTCTATGTTTGGTTTCCAGCGCATTGGTGATTTGGCTTGGGCAGCTGGTGACATGCAAGCGCAAGGTTTCTTAATTGGTGCGACTTCTGGGCGAACCACATTAAACGGTGAAGGTTTACAGCACCAAGATGGCCATAGCCATATCTTAGCTTCCAGTATTCCAAACTGCGTCAGTTACGACCCAACTTATGGTTATGAGCTGGCGGTGATTATGCAAGATGGTCTGCACCGTATGTATGAGAAGAAAGAAAAAGTCTTCTATTACATCACCACCATGAACGAAAACTATACTCATCATGCGATGCCAGAAGGTGCTGAAGAAGGTATTCGGCGTGGTATGTATCCATTGACGACTGTGGGTGAGGCTGGGAAAAATAATGAAAATTGCATTCAGCTATTAGGTTGTGGGGCGATTCTTTTGCAAGTCGAAAAAGCCGCGGCTTGGCTTGCTGAAAAAGGAATTTGTTCCCAAGTATGGAGCGTGACTTCGTTTAATGAATTACGTCGTGATGGTTTAGGGTGCGAGCGCCAAGATTATTTATCGGCCGGTGAAAATATCGAGGAGCCGTATGTAACACGACAGTTGAAAAATACATCTGGGCCAATTATTGCGGCAACGGATTATATGAAAACCTATGCTGATCAAATTCGTCCTTATATTCCTGAAGATCGTGAATATAAAGTATTGGGTACTGATGGCTTTGGCCGTAGTGATACGCGGGAAAACTTGCGCCACTTCTTTGAGGTTGATTGGCAGCATGTTGCTTGGGCATCGTTATATGAGCTTAAGAAGCAAGGTAAAATTACCGACGACGTGCTGGCACAAGCTCGAATCGAATTGGAAATAAATTCCGCAAAACTAGACCCATTATACAGCTAAGGACGGTGATTATATGACGATTGAATCATTAACAGTCCCAGATTTAGGTGGGGCGGAACAAGTAGAAGTAATTGAAATATTAGTCGCAGCCGGTGATTCGGTTAGCGCTGAAGAAAGCATCATTGTATTAGAAACCGATAAAGCGACGATGGAGATTCCATCGCCGCTTAATGGTGTTATTGCTTCTTTATCAATTAATGTGGGTGATAAATTAAACGAGGGAGACCAATACGGTGAAATTGAAACTTCTGGAAAGACAGAAGGGCCTGTAAAGACCGCAGAGGTTGCAGAAAAGACAACTGAGAAACCAGTTGAAAAACAGCAAGATACACCTGTCGCAGCAAAAGCCGAAGTAGGAGCGGGGGGGGGGAGTTTAGAAGTAATACCCGTTCCGGATCTTGGTGGCTCCGATCAAGTTGAAGTGATCGAGCTGCTGGTCAAGGTCGGTGAAGAGGTGGATGCCGAACAATCGGTATTAACCTTAGAAACAGATAAAGCGTCAATGGAAATTCCTGCGGGGAAGTCAGGTCGAGTCGAGAAAATTTTATTAACCCTAGGGGATAAAGTCTCGGTGGGTGATGCCATGATTGAGTTAATGGTATCAAGTGCTTCAGTTGCATCAAGCCCTGCTAAAGTTGAGCCTGCTGAGGATGTGAAAGCAGCTCCTTCCAAGCCTCAACCAGAATCCCTGACTATCAACAAAGCATCTAACGTTGTTGCGGATGTAAAACCTTCGGCTAATGTCCATGCGGGCCCTGCTGTTCGTAAGCTGGCTCGTGAGTTTGGTGTTGATTTAGCTTTAGTCAAAGCCAGTGGCATTCGCGGTCGGGTAACAAAGGATGATGTTCAAAATCATGTGAAAGCCGCACTGCAAAACCCTCAAGTCGCAGGAACAGGCATACCAAAAGTTGCTGCCGTTGATTTTAGCAAGTTTGGTGATATTGAAAGTTTACCCTTAAATAAAATCAAGCTAGCGACAGCGAAAAATATGACTGCGGCATGGCTTAACGTGCCTCAGGTAACGCAGTTTGATCAGGCAGATATTACTGAGCTAGAAAGTTTTAGAAAGCAGGTTAATAGTAAACCTGATGTTGAGCAGAAATTATCGGCTGTGCCGTTTGTTATGAAAGCCTTAGCCACAGCAATGAAGGAGTTTCCTCAGTTCAATGCATCATTGTCGGCTGATGGTCAGTCATTAATTCATAAAAAATACATCCATATTGGTGTTGCGGTAGATACGCCGAATGGCCTATTAGTGCCAGTAATCCGTGATGTTGACCAGAAGAACGTTACAGAAATTGCACAGGATTTAACCGATAAGGCACATAAAGCCCGAGCAGGTAAGTTAGGATTAGCGGACATGCAAGGCGGCTGTCTCAGCGTGTCTAGTCTTGGCGGCATTGGTGGTACGGCATTTACGCCCATCGTCAATGCGCCCGAAGTCGCTATTCTCGGTTTATCCCGTGCAGAAATGAAACCCATGTGGAATGGTAGCGATTTTGTGCCTAAGCTTATGTTACCACTGTCACTTTCTTATGATCATAGAGTGATTGATGGCGCAGAAGCGGCAAGATTTAGTCAACGTTTGGCCGCACTGCTAGGAGATATAAGAAACCTAATACTTTAGATATTTACGTAAAGAGATCTAAAGCTATGACACTCTTAATTTGATAGGGGTAGTAAAATAGGTATGTTGAATAATAAGCATAATAAAGAAGTGAGGGATTTATGCTAAAAACGATTCTGTGGCCTGCTATACGTTTAATGGGCCGACTGAGCTATGCCGCTAAATTCGGCTTAATTAGTTTTTTATTCATGGTGCCCTTAGTTTTTTTAAGTGGCCAAGTATTTTACGCATCCTATCAAAGTCTGAAAAAGACAGAGAGTGAAATGATTGCGGTACACAATATCCATAAAGTGATGGATGTTGTGTACGCGATTGAAGACTTTCGTAATCACGCAGCTCCATTAGTTTTCCAGGTCGATTCTGAATTGAAAAGTCGAATGGACGAATATCGTTCAAATATCGATAAGCAATTTAAGAAAGCGTTGAATGAAATCGATAATGAAGAGCTCAGCAATCAATTATTAGCTTTTAAAAAGAATAACTTCAGTAAATTAAGTATTGATGGCGATTCGCGTACACCGACCTTACCAGATCAATTCAATTTTTATCAGCAAGTGATTGATCAGCTCTATTTGGTATTGAATCAATATGCTCAAAGTACTGGATTGGCATTAGACTCTGATCCTGAAATTCAGCAGTTAATGTTAATTACTTTAACCAATGCTCCTATAATCCGAGACGTCACTGGCCTAGGCTATGCAGCGGGTATTTTTGCTATGGTAGAAAAATACTTACAGTCGATGACTTATGATTTTTTAAATGACGTTTATGACCAAATTGTCGCAGTGGAACCTGACGTACAGCTAGTGAAAACCAGCCTTGAAGGGTTAGGCTTATTGGCTGTGGCTGAACAAGCGGCGTTATCTGGTAAAGGCATGATTGATATTCAAGTCACTTTAGATGAGGAGGTCATTGCCGCGACAAATTTAAATATGACGTGGACACAGTTTGAAACCTTTTCTCAGCCGAAAATTAAAGCTCAGCGAGAGCTCGATAATATGATCTTGCCTTTAATTGCGAAAAAATTACAAAAGCGCCTTGATGATCAAACTTCACATATGTTCACGACGGCAGCGGTATTATTAACAGTAATGTCGATAATTATTTATTTATATTCTGCTTTCTTCTTATCGGTTCAATACTCTATTGCTCGTTTCTTTTCTGCGGCGCAGAAAATAGCTCAAGGGGACTTAACCCAAACCATTAATTTTGATGGTAAAGATGAAATGGGTCAGTTAAGAGATGCCTTCAACGAAATGACTTCAGAAGTCCGTGGTATTTTATCGACGGTGAAAGATACTGCAGAGAACGTGGGTGAAAAAGTTTCTGATGTTGAAACCATTGCCAATAGCAGCCGACAGGCGGTTAATACTCAAATGGCCCAGACCGAAGAAGTCGCTAATACTATTACGGACATGTCTGAGCGGGCAATTACCGTTGTTAGTATGGCGGGAGATGCGGAACAGGCGGCATTATCAGGTGCCGAACGTTCAACTCAGGCTGGTGAAGTTGTTAATCATGTAATTACTGATGTGCAGCACTTATCGGAAGAAATGAGCAACTCAATGGAAGCAGTTAATCGCTTAGCGGATAACTCAACCAATATCAGTTCAATATTAGGGACTATTAAAGGTATTGCTGAGCAAACCAACTTGTTAGCACTTAATGCGGCGATTGAAGCAGCACGAGCAGGTGAGCAAGGTCGAGGTTTTGCCGTAGTAGCAGACGAAGTGAGAACATTAGCGAGCCGCACTCAAGGTTCAGCTGAAGAAATTGAAGGTCTAATTAAGGAAGTTCAGCAAAATATTCAACGTGCTGTAGATACCATGGAAGTGAATCGTACTATGGTCGATAAAACTGTAGATAGTTCAGGGCAGGTGGGTGAGGCATTAGAAAGTATTCAAGGCAGTATGCGCGAGATTCAAAATAAGACGTTAGAAATTGTTTCTACGGCAAGTAATCAGCAAGAAGCAGCTAAGGCACTTGATAGTAACTTATCGGTAATCCGTGAACATGGTGAAGAAACGGTAAAAAATGTTGAAGGAACGGTAAATGCTGTGCGTCAGACCCAGTCATTGACTGAGTCTTTAACACAAAGAGTTGAGCGTTTTAAAGTTTAACTCTTTTAAAATTTAACCTTTTTTAGAAACAGTATGGCGGCTTTTCCACAATACTTCTTGGCCGCCATCTTCCCTCGCAATGCTTCTCGCAAGTACAAAGAAAAAGTCCGATAAACGATTAAGATATTGTACTGATAATGCACTAATTTCATTACCGATTTCTTGCTCTTCATTAGCAAGCGCTACAATCGAGCGTTCAGCACGTCGGCATACGGTTCTTGCCATATGGCAATACGATGCGGCTTTATTACCCCCTGGTAGAATAAAATCTTTAAGCGGGGGTAGGGCTTCGTTGATTTCAACCAGCGTATTCTCTAAATCTTCTAACATGTTCGGAGCAAGGGCTTTATATCCTGGTACACAAAGCTCACCGCCAAGATCAAATAAGTCATGCTGAATTTGACTGAGAATAGCTTGGTGAGGATTTTGAGCATCCAGTTCAGAGGCTAATACCCCCACCCATGAATTCACTTCATCCACCTCGCCGATGACGTTAATGCGGGTAGAGGTTTTAGATATTCGACTACCATCACCTAAGCCTGTTTCGCCCTTATCACCTGTTTTGGTGGAGATTTTAGATAGTCGATTGCCCATTTTATTATCCTCGTATGCTCTTTTATTGTACTGTCAAAAATTCAATGCGTTTTGCCGGCATATCCAGATCAATGAAATCGCCATTAATTGTATTCGTGTCAGTATCCATAACAAAGATACCAGGAGCATCAGAGTTAGAAATACCTAACCATAAACGGTCATTAGTATCGATGTTGATATCACTAATTTCTTTGGAATTTAATTCAGCTGGCTCTGATAATAAAGCAATCATACCCGTGGTAGGGTTGATAGTTGCAATTTTAGTTTCTAACGTTGTATAACCTTGTTCAAGATTTAAGGTTGCATAGGCAAGTTGATCACTTACTACGGCAACGTCTAAAACGTGATAATAAGTATCATTGCTCGCATCTTCATCATCACTAAAATCAATTAGGCTTGGGAAACTAGTATTATTGATTAAGTTAGTCACGGCATAGGTTGTAGCATGTATTTTATCTAGAGCGCCTGTGTCAGAGTCATAACCACCGCGGCCAGCAACATATATTTGACCATTATGAGTCTCAACAGTAAAAGGGTTTGTGCCAGTAAGTGGGATCCCTTTTAGGCCATCCAGTTGAGGGTTTGTATCAATTTCTAGGTTTGTTGCTAAATCGATTACGGCAACATAAGCCTGCTGTTTAGACCAGTCAGCGCCTAGACGTTGCAGTGCAACAAATAATTTATTATCGACAACTTTTGCGTCTACCATTCTTGGGAAGTCAGCCCCCTCGAAGGTATAGGCAGATAAGTCAATATAACCTTTAATGGTTGCTGAGATAGGATCTATCTGCATTATCGTAGTGCTGCCATAACGAATTAAGTAAGCATTGTTATTATATTGCTGAATCAAAGTATATGTATTGGAAGAACCCTCTCCATTATCATTGACAGAGTGGCTAGTTTCACTTTTTTGTAAGCTAGATAAAGCATTATATTTATCTAGAGTATCAATGTCTTTTTTACCAATGTGGTACAAAATATTATTGAAAGTAGATATGGTAAAGTTTGATTTATCTTGAATTAATAAACCCTGCTCGGCTGTTCGCTCACTGTTTTGGCTACCAACAGCAACTTGGCTACTGGTATAATCCGCAGCAACCATTTGTACTGCGTAAGAGTCTTCAGATATACTGAAATCTTTGGAGTTATCATCTCCTCCACAACCTATTAAAAGACTGGATGCGATAAAAAGTAAAGTGATTTTCTTCATGTTAATTCCTTTCGATTATTTAAATGAATAGTTAAAAAATAACAGCCATTGGCGACCAATCGCATGCCTGTTGGTAAAATCTTTATATTGACTATCAGTTAGGTTTTGTACTTTTCCACCTATAGTTATGCTGTCATGACGATAATGATAGTTGGCGGCCATTATTGAATGGTCTTCCCCATTTACAATATTACTGCGGTCAATATATAGGAGGCCGCTGGTTTTGTGAGTTAGTTTGAAATCATGAGGACCCAGTTTATAACCTGCCATTAGACCAATATTTGAATGGTAAATGCCCGCTATTTTTTTATTGTCAAAAGACTTAATATCTTCATCTGTAACTAAGCTATCGTAAAAATCTAAAGATGCCTGACTATAAAAATACTGCCCCTGTAAGCGCCATGTAGATTCAATACCCATTAAAGTCGCTTGGCTGCTATTTTCGTATCTACCTATACCGCGAGAGTCATAAACAGGAACGATTGCATCTTCTAATTGACGGTAGAAAATAGACGAAGTTAATTGCTGTTGATCACTCATTCTAAATAATAAATCGATAGCAAGTGTTCTACTGGTTTCTGCTAATAAGTCTTCATTACCTAATAATAATCCTCTATCGCCATATCGCTGAAATAGACTCGGTGTTTTATGACTTTTTTTAAGAGAGAGTTGTGCTTCGTGTTGATTAAAGTAATATCCGTATTTAAAGTTATAGCCATAAAAAATTTGGTTACTTTCATTCGAACTGGAAATAGTGCTTCTTTTTCGGTTGTAGCTATTACTAGCTTTGCGGTAGAAATCAAAAGAAATATCATGATTTTTCTTTAAATCTATCCATTTACCGGCAATTAAAATAGTTAAACTTTTTTGATAGGCAAGTTGATCGCAACTACCTTGAGGAGTATCGCATTCATAACTATCGGTATCGTCTGTATGACGACTAGCAAAGCCTTCTTCAAACCCTTGTAGTTGACTTTGAAATAACCAATTTTTTATTTCAATTTTAGATTGCCCTTGTAATTCAACCTTATATTGGTTGAAATCGTCGTTATCCATACCTAAACCGATGAGTCCATCGGGATCTTGATAGCGTTCATCGACTTTGTTTAGATACAATTGCCATTGGTGATCACTCATTATTTTAGCATTTGATATCTGGTGATTAAATTGATAGTTATCTGTAGCCGATAAAGAAAAGTCTTCTTGAGATAATTGGGCTGAATTATCGGGGTTATTTCTGAAATAATAGGGTATGTTTTTATCTTGTTGGTTATAGCGCCCAGAAATGGTTAATGATTCAAATTGTTGAATGAGCTGTAAACTTGAACGTCGAAACTCGGCATTTTCAAGGGGGCGAATTTGATTCTGATTTTGACTATCATTATATGGGCTTGGAACAGGGTAGTCATAGTTGTTAGCACTCTGCTCGTGGTCATATTGGACCGAAAGTCCTTGCGATGGCTGGCTGCTCATCGCAAAAGCATAAGTTGACTCTGATCCATACCGCATTGAAAGTGTATGGCCACTTCCTTGCACGCGTGTCACTATGTTAATTGTACCGCCTATCGCGCGGTCGCTTAGATCAAAAGAACTTCCCGAGCGACTTATTTCAATTCTTTCAATTTGGTTTATGGGAATGCTATTGAGATCATAACTTCCGTATTGGCTATTATTGACCGCGATACCGTTTATAAGTAGTTGAGTCTGGCTTGAGTTCGCGCCTCGAATAGATATTAGGGCAGGATTACCTAGCCCACCTGATTGCTGGACTTGCATACCATTTTGCTGTTCTAGGAAGCTTGCTAGGTTTTCATAGCGATTGATAAATTCAGAACGTTCAAATACTTGAAAGTTCATCGTCATCAATTCATCTTTAGAAGAATTAATAGTGATTTTATCTAGTTGTAAGTCTGTTTCTGCTAGGCCGTTAGCCGTAACAAAAAGAGAAATTATCAAACTGAAATAACGCATTCAGACCACTTTAGTTAAGTCGTAGCGATAAGGCGAGGGCGCGGTATCTTCAACACCCATAGCCGCCCTCCGCAACATAAGATCATTCGATTAGGCCGGTATCCGGGCTGACGGCTTGGAAGTTATTCCTCTTATTGCACCTTCCCATAGGCTCGATCTTGAGGGAA
>CAJVZR010000039.1 GCA_913019965.1 uncultured Oleispira sp. | reverse complement strand
TAAGTCAAAATCGCATTAGCCCCAGCACGTTTAATGCAAGTCAAAGACTCGTGCATCACGGCAATATCATCTAACCAACCATTTTGCGCCGCAGCTTTATGCATCGCGTATTCGCCACTTACTTGGTATACAAACGTTGGCACACCAAACTCTTGCTTAATACGGCGCACGATATCCAAATACGGCATGCCCGGCTTAATCATCACCATGTCGGCGCCTTCGGCCAAATCCATTGCAACTTCATGAAGCGCTTCGTCGGTATTAGCGGGATCCATTTGATAGGTTTTCTTGTCCGCCTTGCCCAAGCTTGCTGCTGAACCTACCGCATCACGGAAAGGACCATAATACGCGGAAGCGTATTTAGCAGAATAGGCGAGAATACGGGTATTCACATGACCATCGTCTTCTAACACACCGCGGATATCACCTATACGGCCATCCATCATATCGCTTGGAGCAACTACATCCGCACCAGCTTCGGCGTGGGAAAGTGCTTGTTTGACTAGGGTATCAATCGTACGGTCATTCAATACATAACCGTTTGCATCCAAGATGCCGTCTTGGCCATGAATGGTAAAAGGATCCAATGCAACGTCAGTGATCACCCCTAATGTTGGGCAAGCATCTTTAATTGCACGTACAGCGCGCTGAGCTAAGCCATTAGGGTTGAAGGCTTCTTCTGCGAATTCAGTTTTTGCACTGACAGCCGTCACAGGAAAAAGAGCAACCGCTGGAATCCCGATTTTAACGAGATGCTTACATTCTTCGATTAATAAATCGACAGAAAGACGCTCAATACCTGGCATTGATGGAATGGCTTCACGCTCACCAAGGCCTTCTATAACGAACATTGGGTAAATTAAATCGTCCGTTGTCAGTGTCGTCTCACGCATTAGGCGGCGTGAAAAATCATCACGACGGTTACGACGAAGACGAGTTTCTGGATAAAAGCGTTGCGCATCATTAAAAGCCACGGGTATTCTCCAAGCGGTAGGCTATGGGTAGCCATCTATAGATCATAAAAATATAACTACTATTCTAGCGGACTCAGGCGCTCAATTCGCTGATTTATGACAGATTTAATAAGAAAATTAATACCCGTTTAATATTGAGCAGCATTAAAAACGATGCTGAAAGTGAACCAGACAAGGAATCACTGTACTAAAAGTACAGATTGTAAGGATGAATTATGAAGAAAATATTACTGCTGTTTATTATCGTAGCGTTACTGGTTGGCTTTTATTTAACCGGTGGGCAGCAATGGTTGTTACCCGCGACTTATCAAGAGCTCTACCAACAAGCACCTCAGCAAACGGCCGGATTGTTTTTTATCATTTACGTCTTAGTTGCCGCACTTTCAATTCCTGGGGCGGCGTTAATGACGTTAATCGCCGGAGCGGTATTTGGCTTGAGCCAAGGGTTATTAATCGCCTCTTTTGCGAGTTCCATTGGTGCGTCATTAGCCTTTTTAATGTCGCGCTTATTACTGAAAGATTGGGTGCAGAGCAAGTTTTCGACGTATTTGAATACGATTAACCAAGGCATAAAAAAAGACGGCCCCTTCTACTTGTTTACCTTGCGATTGATTCCCGCAGTCCCCTTCTTTGCGATTAATTTATTAATGGGGCTAATGCCTATTTCACTTTGGCGTTTTTATTGGGTCAGTCAGCTAGGCATGCTGGCGGGTACTGCTGTATATGTAAATGCAGGGGCTGAGTTTGCTGCGCTATTAAACCAAGGCGGCGAAGGTGGGTTTTCTTTAGTAGGCATTATGACGCCCGGCTTATTAGGCGCTTTAGTTTTATTAGCGATCTTCCCTTGGATTGCTCGTGCGCTGATTCAACGACTCCAACAGCAGCGAGCATTAAAACTTTTGGCCAAAGGTCGCAAAAAACCGAAAAAATTCGATGATAACTTGATCGTGATTGGAGGTGGAGCCGCGGGTTTAGTCAGCTCGATTATCGGCTCCGCGGTGAAAGCACAGGTGACTCTGATTGAAAAACATAAGATGGGTGGTGATTGTTTAAATACCGGCTGCGTACCGAGTAAAGCTTTGATTCATGCGGCTAAGGTTGCCCATGCAAGTCAGCAAGGCTATCACTCTGGGTTATTGCAAGGTGAGGCTCCTGATATCAACTTCTCCCAAGTGATGAAGCATGTTCATGGCTCTATTGAAGCGATTGAACCTCATGATTCTATTGAGCGTTTTACAAGTTTGGGCGTTAACTGCTTAACCGGCCAGGCGAATATCATTTCTCCTTGGGAAGTCGAGGTTATCCAGCCAGATGGCTCTTCTGAAATCCGTAGTGCCGCCAATATCATCATCGCTAGTGGTGGTCGTCCTAGGATTCCAAAAATCCCAGGCTTAGATAGTGTGCTGCATTATAGTTCGGATACCTTGTGGCAAATTGAAACTCTGCCCAAGCGTTTATTGGTATTAGGAGCAGGCCCCATTGGCTGCGAATTGGGCCAAGCTTTTGCTCGCTTAGGGTCACAAGTGACCTTAGTCGATAAAGGTGAGTTCCTTATGCCAAGAGAAGATGAAGATGTAAGCCTGCTGGTGGCTGAGTCGATGGCAAGGGATGGGTTGATTCATAAGGCAGGGCGAGAAATTGCTGAGCTCAGCGTCATTCAAGGAGGTTATCAAGCGCGGCTAGATAATGGTGATCTGATTGAGTTTGATGCCTTGTTATTAGCCATTGGCAGAATCGGCAATACGTCAGAAATGGGATTAGAAAATATAGGTATCGAAACCGATGTTAATGGCTTTATTCATGTCGATGAATATTTGCAAACCGCTTGCCCCAGCACTTATGCGTGTGGTGATGTGATTGGTGGTTATCAGTTTACGCACGTTTCATCCCACGAAGCTTGGTTTGCGTCAGTAAACAGTTTGTTCGGTCGCTTTAAGCGTTTTAAAGCCGATTATCGCGTTATACCTTGGGCAACGTTTACTAGTCCAGAAGTGGGTCGAGTCGGAATTAACGAGAAAGACGCCCAGATACAAAACATACCCTATGAGAGCACCCAATATGGTTTGGATGACCTGGATCGTGCGATTACTGATGATGCGGCCATAGGCTTTGTGCGAGTGCTGACAGTTCCCGGTAAAGATAAGATTCTAGGCGCGACTATTGTTGGCCCAAGAGCAGATGACCTTATTGCTATTTTTGTCATTGCGATGAAACATGGCTTGGGTCTGAACAAGGTATTGGGTACTATCCATGCTTACCCAACGTATATGGAAGCCAATAAATTCGTTGCTGGGCAGTGGAAACGCAAGCAGGTTTCACCCAGATTATTGGCGTGGTTGGGTAAATTTCACAACTTAATAATAAAAGAAAAAAACTGAAGCAACCTAAGCTCAGATCGATGTACCCCCAGAAGATGCCTCTATTGTTTTTGAGCTTCTGGTGATAATTGTCGGCGGTAAATTGAGCTAGGTTTTTGTCATATCGGCAAGCTTCAAAATAAGACAGGAACTTCGCATGAGCACAGAAAACACTGTAGATGAAAAGACGACGGAAGTTGATACTCAAGGGTTTAACCCAAGTGAGTACAACATAGCGATTAATTTTCTTGAGCAAATACCCTTCAATAAAGTTCTAGGGCTAAAGCCGACCAAGCTAAGCCAAGACTATTGTGAATTCACCATGAATATGAAAGATGACCTGATCGGGAATTTCCTGCAGGGCATTCTTCATGGTGGCGCTATTTCAACCGCATTGGATGTAACCGGTGGTGCGATGGCGATGGTTGCAGCTTGGCAGCGATTGAAAGATCAAAAAGTGCCTTCTTCCGAGCGACCAAAAACCTTATCTAAATTAGGTACCATTGATATGCGTGTCGATTTTTTGCAGCCAGGCAAAGGTAAAGAATTCACTATTGGTGCGACTTTATTAAGAATTGGTAACAAGGTGGCGGTTACTCGGATGGAATTTAAAAACGAGAAAGGCGATTTAATCGCCGTGGGCACAGGCACTTACCTGTGTGGTTAGTCAGCTTTTTGACTTGAATGATTATTCAATCGGTTCAATAGTCATTAAATATTGAAAATACAGAGAATTAGCAATTGTTTTCACCGAATAGTGTTGACAATGGCTGAGATGAGCATAGAATTTAGTCGTCTGAAAGTTAGTCTTAGTTTTATGTACACCGTTTCGATATCCTGTATTTCGTCCTGTTTCATAAATTTATTGGCAGCACTTCAGCCTTAATGGCTCCTAGAGCCGCAAATTTTTTCTGAATTTACAGGATATTAATTATGTCTACTACTACTGGTACAGTTAAGTGGTTCAACGAATCTAAAGGTTTTGGTTTCATCGAGCAGGAAAACGGCCCTGACGTTTTCGCTCACTTCCGTGCTATCCAAGGTACTGGTTTCAAAACTCTTGCTGAAGGCCAAAAAGTTGAGTTCACTGTAACTCAAGGTCAAAAAGGCCCACAAGCTGAGAACATCGTACCTTTATAGTCTAAAGGTAACGGCTAGAAGTTTTCATTAATTTCTACGCAGTTCTAGTTTGAAGAAGGTTAAACCGAAAGGTTTAGCCTTTTTTTTTGCCTGTTATTTATTAATGTTAGAAGCAAAAAAATCCCCAGCTATGGCTAGGGATATAAAGTTTTTTAGTTTCTGTATTAGCTAGTTCGGACGGCGGCTTGGTTTATGGCGCTGGCCATTGCTATTACCCCAAGGATTCTCACTGGAGGAGCCACTCGATTTCCCGCTTGCGTTTTGAGCAGGGCGGCGATTTGTATTTCTTGCCGCACCGTTACCATTGGCTTTAGGTTTATGCTGCTTAGTGCTATTGGCCGCATGCTGACCATCGTGGTGCTCGCCTTGAGGTCGAGGTTTCTTCGGCTTTTTAGCTCGGATAGGGCGAGTATTCAATTTCGACTCTGGCAAACGATTATCAGGTTCAAAACCCGCGAGGATTTCACGCTCTAATAATTCACCAATCACGCGCTCAATGGCGAATAATTCTTTGGTTTCATCCGCGCAGACTAAAGAAACGGCATGGCCTTCTGCACCTGCACGGCCAGTACGGCCGATGCGGTGGACATAATCCTCAGGAACATTCGGCAGATCAAAGTTGACGACTTGTGGCAGTTGATCGATATCGATACCACGGGCGGCAATATCGGTAGCTACCAGAATACGCACTTCGCCACTTTTAAAATCGGCTAATGCGCGGGTACGAGCCCCTTGGCTTTTATTACCATGAATTGCTGCGGCGGTAATGCCACGAGCATCTAAAAATTTGGTTAGCTTATTAGCACCGTGTTTGGTGCGGCTGAAAACTAAGGCTTGTTTCCAATTACCCTCTTCAATCAACTTAGCGAGAGCAGCAGGCTTTTGTTTTTTATCAACCGGATAAATCCATTGCTTCACCAGCTTAGTGGTGACATTTGGTGGCGCTACCGAAATCTCAACGGGGTTATTCACTAAGCCTTTCGCCAATGCGCGAATGTCATTAGAGAATGTGGCTGAGAATAATAAATTCTGACGCTGCTTAGGCAGAACTTTTAAAATCTTTTTAATGTCGTGAATAAAGCCCATGTCCAACATACGGTCGGCTTCATCCAGCACCAATACTTCTAGCTGAGAAAACTTAATCGCACCCTGGTTAAACAAATCTAATAAACGCCCTGGAGTAGCGACTAAAACATCGGCCCCTTTACGCATACGCATCATTTGTGGGTTGGCTTTTACACCACCAAAGATGACGCAAGATGTTAGGTGAGTATTCTTGGAATACTTGTCGACGTTATCTGCAACTTGAGCGGCAAGTTCGCGGGTTGGAGTTAAAACGAGAGCACGAACTTGGTTGCTTTGGACTCGTGGTCCTTTAGAAAGCATTTCTAAAATAGGCAGGGTGAAGCCTGCGGTTTTGCCTGTGCCGGTTTGTGCGGCCGCCATAATATCTTTGCCTTCAAGTACGGCAGGAATTGCTGCGGCTTGAATTGGAGAGGGTGTTGAATAGCCTTGTTCAGCTACGGCTTCAAGAATGGCAGGGGAAAGGCCCAAAGAGGCAAAACTCATAGAAAACTCACTTGATTTAGCGGGGGTGCAGCTTACAGCATAGCGGGTTCTAGAGCTATGACTGGTTTTAGGATAAGAGAGTCATTAATTAACCCCCCTGTCACCGAACTGTCATAATTGCCGCCTACTATGCGCGCTGTTAATACTAAAAGCTTATAACTAAAAAATAACGCTTAACCGAAGACATTCTTTAAGCGACGTCAAAACAGAAGGGGCATACGAATGAGTTCACTAATTAAATTATCCTCAGCTATCTTAGCTGCAAGCTTATTAAGTGCTTGTGGCGGCGATGACTCTAGTTCAAATAACGATTCATCATCTCAATCGGGGCAAATTAAAAATGTCATCATGATGATTGGTGATGGCATGGGTCCTCAGCAAATGGGCTTACTGGAAGAGTACGTAAACCGCGCACCGAGTAATCCTTATAATGGCAAAGCCAGTGCGATTTCAACCTTCACCCAAGAAGGTGTGATGGGCCTTTCGATGAATGGTCCAGATGGAAGCCTAGTTGTTGATTCTGCTTGTTCAGCTTCGCAGCTTGCAACGGGCATAGCGTCAGGCAGTGAAATGATTGGCCTGGATACTAATGGTGACAAAGTTGAAACGATTCTTGAAAAAGCGAAAGCGTTAGGAAAAGCAACGGGTCTTGTGTCTGATACCCGTATGACCCACGCGACACCTGCTGCGTTTGCTGCTCACCAAGCGCACCGTTCTCTAGAGAATGAGATTGCCGAAGAAATGCTTAAAGATACGGGCGTAGACGTGATGCTTTCCGGTGGTTTGCGCTACTGGATTCCTCAAGGTTCTCATGATGATAATGCCGCAGATAATGCACTTGTTGACTTGATCAATGAGCCCAGCATGAAGCTTAAATCTAAGCGTAAAGATGATAAAAACTTGTTAGCGGATGCCCAAGGTTTAGGTTATGACTTAGCGTTTAACCGCAGTCAGCTTGCAGCAGCAGAAGGTGACAAGCTTCTTGGTTTGTTTGCTTATTCAGGTATGAATAACGGTATTGTTTACAGTGCAGAAAAAGATTCAGCAGAACGCATTCAGCCTAGCCTAGCGGAAATGACCAAGAAAGCTTTAGATGTCTTATCAAAAGATGAAGACGGTTTCTTCTTAATGATTGAAGGTGGACAAATTGACTGGGCTGCTCACAGTAATGATGCCGGCCAGATGCTGCATGAACTGTTAAAGTTTGATGAGTCGGTGCAAGCGGTATACGACTGGGTTAAAGATCGTCAAGATACGCTAGTGATTATTACTGCTGACCATGAAACCGGCAGCTTTGGTTTCTCTTATAGCCGTACTAATTTACCAGAAGCTCAAGCATTAACCGGCGAGATGTTTGCTGATCGTAACTACCAGCCAAACTTCAACTTTGGTCCTTTAGAAACGTTAGACAAATTGCACATGCAAAAGCAAAGCTTCTACGATTTTTATGAAGAACACATGTACGATGCGGAAGGTACGGTTACGGCTGCTGAGCTAATGACTGAATTTAACAAGATCAGTGAATTCAATATTACCGAAGCGCAAGCGGCTGAGCTTTTGGTTCATGTACCTAACAGCTCCAAAGCAGAAGCGGATACTAAGTACGCAGATGGCCATAAGTACCTAGGGGCTGCTGAGCTACCTAAGATTACTGATTTCAGTGAATTCTATGTGTATGTAGAAGAAGATCACGCGCCACAGATGGCACGTCAAGTCGCAGCAGGTCAGAATACCGTTTGGGGTACCGGAACTCATACTTCTACGCCGGTTGCTGTGATTGCTTGGGGACCTGAAAGCGTGATCAAAAACTACGGCAGCATGATGCATCATGTAAACGTGGGTGAGAAAACGATTAAGGCAATGAATAACGAGCTTTAATCGCGGAATTAAAGACGAAAAAAAGGCCGCTTCCCTGCGGCCTTTTTTGTTTTCCTACTGCATGTTTTTCTACTGCATTTCATACGGCTATCTCTATAAAGCAGAGAGGGCTAGGGTGATGAAATTTTTTACTTCCGAAGCTTATTCAGTTTTAAAAGTATACTCGCTGACAATTGGGTAGTGGTCAGAGGGGAATACTTCTTCACTATTTGAATAGCCTTGGTATTTGTTTTTATCGATAGTAGATTTCACTCGACGGAATTCTGTTCCCGTCGCATCTTTACCGCCACTATAAGTCCAATCAACCGGGTAAACAGGCTTACCAAATTTACCTTCGATCGTACCAAAAGCATGATAGCTCTCAGACTCATCCGGCAAGGTGCCGAGTGCCCACCAGCGAGCATTCAAACGGAAATAATCGTCGTTGATTGCCTGGCCATTCTTCATCGCAGACAGTGCTATCGACATTGGTAGGTTTAAGTAGTTCGCACCAAAGTTACCCATTAATACGACAGGTTGCAGTTGACCGTCGACCATGGCTTTTTCAAACATGAATTTACGCAGTTGATCGATGGCAAAAGTACGCGCAGCGGTGACGATTAAAGCGTGGCCTGCATCTTCTGGACGTTTGTTCTCGTACATCTGGGTATTGAATAACCACAGTTCCCGATTCGTGCCTTTATCGCGTACTTTGGTGTAGGTGAACATGCGGTTTTCGAACTCACCAAAATCAATGGCGATGGTTTTTAGTTCAGGAATGATTTCAGTGCCGATATTGATCGCAATCTCCGCGATGCCTTTCTCTACTGCGGCAGCGATGGCGTTATCTTTTAAGCCTTCAAAGCTGTACCAACGGTTGCCTTTTTCTAAGACTTCAAAGCGATTTTTATTGTAATAAATAGCGTTGAATTTACCGATGGTCAGGCCATCATCACCTTGGCCTATGCGTGAATAATCATCACTTAATTTGGTTTCGGTATTGTGCCAAAGCTCGATGATGGAAGCGCCAATCTTACCACCAACATGATGGTAACCTGTATCCAACGATTGCAGTTGAGAATGGTAACCTTCTTGCGTCCCCACAAAGTCGGGCTGATTAGATTCGATACTACGAATGACAGCACCAAAACGATTCTTCCAGATCTCATTACCCACATCGCTTTCCGGCTCTTTATCTCGGATGTTAAAGGTCATGGCCTTATAATCATCGGAAATTGGAACCGGGGCTTCACTCATGGCTTGGGTTTGCCATGATGACAATAGAGTTGAACCTGCCACTAAGCTGGCGAGCAAGGTGCTGTTGATTTTCATACGAATCCTTTTGCGCTACTTCTAGGCAAGGCGATACCTAGGCGAGCTATGTTTAGACGGTGAGTCTGAGCTGTACACTATTAATTTTTTTATAAGTGGTACATATGTGCAGAAATAGTCTAGAGAGATTTGTTGGAAATGAACAGCTCAAAAAAGCGCCAAAATTGGTAAAAAAACGCCGACTTATCGATGAACATCAATTAAGTCGGCAAAGGGGTCGATCAGACTTCGGTTGGTAAAAATTTAAAGCGTTTGGCCATTTTGATTAATGGCATTGAGCTGGTGGTTGTCCACCGCTTCGTTTGTCGTGGGAATCCAGTCGCTCATACAATCACGGCTTTCTACACAGGGGTCCGTTAAGGCTTCAAGGAAACTTACTAATTGATTTACTTCATTATCATTCAAACGAATACGCCCTAGACGACTGGTACCTGCTTGCTGCTCTTGGGTTAATTTATTGGCTGCTTGCTGACTGTTCATCGCCGCACTGGGGTACAAGTTTGCACAGCTTGTATGGCCGGCTTGGATAAGGTCTGCGAACTGATCAAGTTGACAGTGTTCATCTCGCTGGAAGTAGCCTTGCACTGAGCCTTGAGGGTTGATGTAGTGACGCACGATACGTTCTAGAGAATCAAAGCTACCGGCGTGACCATAGGGAGCTGTTACGGTGAGATTCAGCAAGGAAGCAGTGCGGAAGTGATATCTGTCGTCATCATTGCCGGTTTCTCGAGCGCGGCCAAAGTCATCGCTACCCTCTTGGCCATTAATACTTGAGTCGTCACCTTTACCCGAGCCGATTTGTGGGAAAGCAACAACATGATGTTGTTCATCACTAAAGAGCTGGCCGTTATGGCAAGCCGCACAACCCGCGCCACCATCTTGAGGGGCGCTGAAGAATAATATCGCCCCTTGTTTTTGCTGCTCTGTCATGGCGCTTATATCGCCATCCATATAGTTCTGCCAAGGGTGATCAGTAAATTGCATCGAACGCTCATATTCGCCGATGGCGTGGGCGATATTGTCGAAGCTAATGACTTCTTCTGCGCTGGCGTTGGTGGCATAAGCTTGTTGAAACTCAATCAGCCATGCGTTATCTCCAAGCTCACCAGCCCCTTCGCCGTAATCGCCGATGCGGGCCGCAAGATGATTGCGAATGTCTTCGTTGCTATTGCCTTCTTCAAAGCTTGTGCCACGCATTTCTTCCGCAGACGTTACTGGGAAGCGTGCTTGAGCGGCTGCCATATTCTGACCTGCATTCGCATCGTTGGTATTGAAGTTTGAATCTGGAGTACGGATGTTGCCATTAGCACCATTGGTACCGGCGATAAAGTTCAGTGACTCTACACGTGAATCATGGAACATGCCTCTATCCCACAAGCCAATATTAAATACCGTGGGTGCATTTCTAGGGACTTCTGGTAGGCCATTATTATGAATACGCCCACGGCCTAATAGGTCTGGACTTTGGGCATCAACCCCAACGGATAATGATAGCTGGTCGGCACCGCCTAATGCTGGGTGGTGACAAGTCACACACGCACTATCAAAATCTCCACCGAGGCCTTTGCTGAAGAATAATTTTTTACCGAGTTGAGGTAAGGCTTCATTAATATTTGGAAGGTCACGTTGTGGGTGTTGATTTAGATTGAACTGGGCAATCATTTGATTGAGTTGGATATCCAGCATCGTGACGATGGGGTCGTTTGGCTGAGGGGCTTCTTGATCAGGTCTTTGTGGACGTTCTGGATGAGGAGGTCGTTGGTCATTCTCTTGCTCTTCTGGCGGCTGGTTTTCTTCTGCCAACTGCTCGGCCTGTTCAATAACTTCTTCTCTTGAAGGTAGGTTACAACCGCTTAATGCGAGGGCTAAGCCCATACTAATACTGGTTTTAATAATTGACTGTGCCATGAGATTCTTTGCCTCTTTTGACTTGTGATCATTTTGTGATGCTGAGTCTCAGGTTAGAGCTCCAATGTGCAAGTCCGATGGATCAAATGTGCAGGCAATGTGTAAGTGTCGCTATTTCTGTGGATTAAGGCAGAAAATGTGATGGGCTTCTCGTATAGTATTGATTCCTCTTTTTTATATATGATTGAGAACAAATACCGTGCGGGTTCAATACAAGTTATTTGCGATTACGTTATTAGCGTCTTTATTGCTTGTCTCTCTTATGATGGCTCTGGCGCAATGGAGTTTTGATCGTGGTTTATTAGCGCACGTTAATAAGCGGGCTTTGCAGCAATACCAGAATCTATCGTTGCAGCTAGCGGAGCATTATCAGCAGCAAGGGGATTGGCAAGTATTACAAGCTTCACGCTATCGCTGGCTACAAATGCAGACTGACGCTGGCATTGATATTCAGCCGAGAGAATTAGAGCGTGCTCGTGCAAAGGAAGCGCGTCAGCAAGCAGAACAGTCGCAAGCAGATCGCAGAAAAATAAGGCGTAATGGAGATCATCGCCCACCTGAGCATCACCGATTTGAGGATCATAATGACTTTCGGCCTGATCGAAAGTCCCGTGATCATAGGCCTCCTCAACGGCCACACAGAGATTTCAGGCCACCGAGAGATTATCGAGCAGAGAGCGATAGAAGAGAGCCTAGACCAGACAAGCGTCCGCCTCCGCGTAAAAAAGATAAGCAAGACCCGTTGGCTTTATTAAATGCGGATAAAGAGTTAATTACCGGTTTTCTGGCTAAGCCTGAGCATCGGCAATACTTAGCAGTTTATAGTCATGTTATCTCAAAAGAAGCCTCCGCTAGTGAGCAAGTAGGTCATATTATTGGTTATTTAAGCTATGCCAATAGAGAGCGCTTATTAGATGATTATGATCTAGATTTATCGGCAGAGCTGAGTCGTAATTTATGGTGGATTGCGGTATTGATGGTCTTGCTCTCTGCTTCGTTAGCATTACCCTTTGCTAAATTATTATTACGACCCTTAAGGCCGATCGTTGATTCTTTACACACCTTAGCCAAGGGAGATTTTTCGCATCGCACGCCAGTAGAGAGTAAAGATGAAATTGGGCGTATAGCAGAAGATATTAATCATCTCGCACAACAGCTCGAAGAAATCGATAGCAGCCGAAAAACCTGGCTTGCAAATATCTCTCATGAATTACGCACGCCACTTGCGGTTATGCGTGGCGAGCTTGAAGCGATGTTGGATGGCATTCGTGAGATGAATAAAGATAACCTAGGATCGGCACATCAAGAGGCACTGCATTTACAGCGTTTAGTCGAAGATTTATATCAGCTGACCAGCAGTGATTTGGCTAGTGGTGATGTGGCCGCGATGAGTTATCAAAAACAGGAATTAGATTTTTCGGCTCTGGTTGAAGATGATCTTGAGCGCTTTCAGCCACTGATTGATAAAGCCGGATTAAGCTTCAATTTTGTCAATCACATTGAAGAAAGTCGCGAGGAAGCTTGGGTCAATGGTGATGCTAGCCGGTTATCACAGCTAATACACAATTTGGTGAATAACAGCATTAAGTATACTCATGCGCCGGGAACTTTAGTGGCTGATTTGGTATTGAAAAATGATGTGATTATATTCACTCTGATAGATTCAGCCCCCTGTGTGAAAGAACAAGAGCTGGATAAAATCTTTGATCACTTATATCGGGCTGAGCAATCCCGGAATCGTAAAACCGGAGGTTCAGGTCTTGGGTTAGCCATTTGTAAAAAAATTGCACAAAATCATGGTGGTGAACTGAGCGCTAGCTTGTCAGATTTAGGTGGAATTAAAATGGTGCTCTGTTTGCCCCGTTACTAGCAGGGTAGGGTATTAGAATCAAAAGGAAAGACAATGGCCGATAAAATTTTAATTGTTGAAGATGAGCCTAAATTAGCGCAACTGCTGGTGGATTATCTCACTCAAAGTGGTTTTGAAACTCAAGTAATTTCTGATGGGCAGCAGGCCTTAGATTGGATTGATCAGCATCACCAAGAGATCGATCTGATGGTTCTTGATCTTATGCTGCCTAACTTAAATGGGATGGAAATCTGTAAAGCCGTTCGCAAGTACTCTAGTCTGCCGATATTAATGGCGACGGCGCGGGTAGAAGAAATTGATCGCTTAATTGGCTTAGAGTTTGGTGCCGATGATTATTTGTGTAAGCCCTATAGTCCAAGGGAGGTCGTCGCGCGGGTTAAAGCTATTATTCGTCGTAGCCAGCTGATGCAATCTCATAAGCAAGGTGGGGTCGATGAAAAGCCGGTGGCTGAACTGTTAGCGGGCTTGGTATTAGAAGAAGAGAAATACAAAGCTATCTTGAATGGCCAGGAGCTTGATCTTACCGCGGTAGAATTTCAACTATTGGCAATTTTAGCTAATGAGCCTGGACGCATATTTAGTCGCCAGCAGTTGATGGATGGAGGTTACCAAGACCATCGAGTCGTCAGTGACCGCACCATCGACAGTCATATTCGTAAACTACGCAAACGCATTAGTGAAAAGTGCCCAGAGACAGAGATTATTCACTCCGTCTATGGGGTTGGCTATAAGTTTGAGCTGCTTTAAGGGCGCCAGTTTCTTAGTAATTCCTGAATTGCTTGGCCACGATGGCTCAATGCGTTTTTACGTTCTTTGCTTAACTCAGCCGAGCTACACGCTTCGTTAGGGATTAAAAAGATAGGATCATAACCAAAGCCTTCCGCACCAGATGGTTCGGAAAGGATCTGACCTTCCCAGCTACCTTGAAAGACCTGTGGCGTAGGGTCATTTTCGTGGCGCATATATACAAGTACACACTGGAAGCGCGCAGTCCGCTTCTCCGCCGGTACATCTTTCAGCGCTTCTAGCAACTTCAAATAGTTATCTTCATCACTGGCATTAATACCTGCATAACGAGCACTGTAGATACCTGGAGCGCCGAGCAATGCATCAACTTCTAAACCAGAATCATCGGCGAGGGAAGGTAGTCCCGAGAACTTACAGGCGTTACGTGCTTTTATGATCGCGTTTTCAACAAAGCTTAAACCTGTCTCTTCTGCTTCTAAGGTATCGAATTCATTTTGGGGGATGACTTGAATGTCTTTATCAGCAAAAAGCTGCGAGAACTCACGCAGCTTACCTTGGTTGCCACTGGCTAGAACGAGTTTTTCAATCATATTATTGTCTGTTTTTTACTTACTTTCGTTTATTTCTAATTTTCTTCGTAGAAGCGCTGGCTAAACTTCACATCAAAGTTTTTCTGACGGGCATTACTAGGTACCACATCGAGATCGAAGTTATACATGTCACCATCATCAAAACGGAAGGTGCTGATGTAATAGATGGCCTGACCTTCACGGACACGGCGGAATTCTAGTTCGCGGCTTTGGCCTATGAGGTTGCGAATACTGCCTGTTAATTCAGCATCGAGGGCAGCAGGGACTTGGCCACCTTTGGTTTTTTGCAATACGGATATATTTAAGAAGCCTAGCGAACGCGAGCGAGGAATGTCATAAATTTTGGCAACTTCCGGGGTGAGGAAATCGCTGCTCAGGCCCATGTAGTGTACTTCATATTCACCAAATACCAGTTTCTGTTCCGCGCTTGCACTAATAGAAACCAAGCACAGTAAAAATGCACCGATGACATAAGGTAAGCGGGTTAGCAGAGAGCCATTTTCGAACTTAAACATATTGTGCCTCCTATCGGCTGATATGATAAACCGCAGTTTCACCGAGCATAGAAGGCCAAAGGCCAATGCTCCAATGTTCGTTATGCTGGTCATCCACTACCGTTTTATTCAATATGCGGATGCCTTTACTGTGGCAAAGCTGTTCAAAATCTTTAAAAGTACACAAGTGGATGTTCGGAGTATCGTACCAATTATACGGTAACGATTCGGACATCGGCATGCGGCCCTTCAATAACAAGTATAGGCGTGTTCGCCAGTAACCGAAGTTAGGGAATGTAACAATTGCTTGATTACCAATGCGTAACATTTCTTCCACAAGGACATCGGGCTGCTGAACCGCTTGCAGTGCTTGCGCCATGATGACGGTATCGATGCTGTTATCTTTGAAGTTACTTAGTCCTGAGTCCAGGTTCTGTTCAATGACATTGATACCGTTAGAGATGCAGTGGGTGATTTTTTCTGGGCTGATTTCTAAGCCGTAACCGCGTACACTTTTCTCGGCTTTCAAAAAGCTTAACAGTTCACCTTTACCGCAACCTAGATCGAGTACTTGGCTATTGGGTTTTACCCATTGCTGAATAATGGATAGATCAGGACGTAAATTATCGAGAGCAGTACTCATGTTATTGACCTCCTGCTTGAGTGATCGCGGGAATGTCGGCTTCTACTCGGCTCATATAGGCGCTGAATACGTCTAGGTAACGAGGAATCGGTAATAAGAACGCATCGTGGCCATTTTCAGATTCAATACAGGCGTAGCTCACGTCTTTATCCGCTTGCATTAAGGCATTAACAATTTCTTCCGAACGATCTGGAGCAAAGCGCCAGTCCGTGGTGAAAGAGGTAACAAAGAATTTGCACTGAGCCTGACTTAAGCATTTCACTAAGTCGCCATCATGATCGACGGTTGGGTCAAAATAATCCAACGCCTTGGTCATTAATAGGTAGGTATTCGCATCAAACTGAGTGCTAAATTTTTGCCCTTGATAATGCAAATAGCTTTCGACCTGAAATTCTGGATTGAAACTAAAGCTGAGTTCTTCGGTTTTTAGTTCTCGACCGAATTTCTCTTTCATCGCATCGCCGGACATATAGGTTAGATGGCCCAGCATACGAGCTTGGGATAAACCCGTTTTAGGCACGACCCCATGGTCCATATAGCGGCCTTGGTGAAAGTCGGGGTCTTTACTGATGGCCTGACGAGCCACTTCATTAAAGGCGATGTTTTGTGCGCTTAATTTAGGTGCAGAGGCAATTACTAATGCGTGACGTAGACGATCAGGGTATTGAATCGACCAACGTAGAACTTGCATGCCGCCCAATGATCCACCGACAACGGCGGCCCATTGTTGAATATTTAAGAAATCCGCCAGGCGTTTTTGGCTTCGGACCCAGTCACGTACCGCAACGATTGGGAAGTCGGGGCCGTAGGCTTTGCCGGTTTCAGGATTAATGCTGGTTGGGCCTGTGGAGCCAGAGCAGCCGCCTAAGTTATTCAGGCAAACAACAAAGAATTTATTGGTATCAATAGCTTTACCGGGACCAATGCAGGTATCCCACCAACCTGGGCGTTTGTCTTCCATGCTGTGATAACCGGCCGCATGGTGGTCACCACTTAAGGCGTGGCAAATTAGGATGGCATTGCTGGCATCCGCATTGAGCTCGCCATAAGTTTCGTAGATCAGTTCATAAGACTCTAGAACTCGGCCGCTACGGAGCGTAAGAGGTTCATCAAAACGTTGAATTTTAGGGCTGATGATACCGACGCTATCGTCTGGAATTTGTGCTGGCATGGATGCTTGTACACTTAAGACAGTTTGAATGTGGGGGATTATAGCGAGATTTGGTCAGAAGATCAGGGGCAATCTGCCCCTGATCGTTTTTTTAGAATATAACTTGGCTTGAAGGTTAAATCCCTAAAACTAAGCCTGAGGGCATACCGCTCATCTGGGCTAGTCCTTTGACCACTAGAATCTCTAAAACTTGAATCAATAAGAAGGCGATAATCGGAGAAATATCGATGCCGCCCATATCCGGCATTAGCTTACGTACTGGCTTAATGGCTGGCTCTAAAATTTGGTTAATTAAAATCAGCGCCGGATTGTAAGAGTTAGGCGCAATCCAAGAGGCGATGACGGTAATGAGTAAGCCCCAGAAGTAGATCTTTAAAACTAAACTCAACACCCCAATGACGGCCCATATAGCGACCTGAATAGGAGGCTGAATACCATTTAGCAGTAATATTAAGACGATCGCGATCGCTTGTACTAATAGCGCTAATACCAAGGATGCGATGTCGATGCCGCCCCAGCCTGGAATGAACTTACGTAATGGCAGTAGAGGTGGATTGGTCGCTTTAACAATAAACTGAGAAATCGGATTGTAAAAGTCAGCGCGAACTAGCTGTAATAAAAAGCGCAATACCACGACCAAAAGATACAGGCCAACGAGGGTATTGATTACTAACATGCCCACTTGGGTAAGAGGGGTCATATACATCTCCGAAACGATAATGAGGTTTATAAAACACGGCTAATAATCCGTGTTATTAATGCTGCTATAAAGATAGGGGCGAAAAGGATAATTTTCTACCCTCATTCTGTCCTTATCTGTGAATACAGCAGCCTATCTATAAAAAATATTACTACACAAATTCTTACTTTTTACTTGGCATCTCTTCGCCCAACATTTCCGCCAGCTCACCCGAGCGGCGATTAGCCGCGTTTAACGCTGCTTTTACGATGTCGCGTAGATGAGCGCCTTCAAATGTTTTGATCGCCTGTTCCGTCGTGCCACCTGGGGAGGTCACACGGCGGCGTAGCTCAGCGGTATCCACATCACTTTCTTTTGCCATTTGTGCGGCACCGATGGCGGTTTGAATGGTCAGTTCGCTAGCGGTTTCACGACTTAAGCCTAATTCAGTACCGGCATCAATCATGGCTTCCATTAATAGGAAATAATACGCTGGGCCACTTCCAGACACTGCGGTGACGGCATCAATCTCGGCTTCACTCTGAACCCACTGTACTATTCCCGCGGCTTTCAATACGGTTTCAGCTAGGTTCTTTTGTACAATACTGGTATGTTCGTTGGCGAATAAACCACTGGCGCCTAATTGGATTAGAGAAGGGGTATTCGGCATGCAACGTACGATGGCTTGCTCTTCACCTAACCAAGTTTGCAGAGAAAATAAATTAATCCCCGCGGCAATGGAAACGAATAGTGGCTGTTTGGCGGTGGCATTCATGGCAGCGCTAATGCTTAAAGCAACGTCTTTCATGACTTGAGGTTTAACCGCAAGCACAACGATATCCGCATCTTGAATCGCCGTACTGGCATCAGCGAAAGTATTCACTGAGAACTGCTGCTCTAATTGGCTGCGCTGAGTTTCATTGGGATCACTGACGCTGATTGAGTAAGCTGCATGCCCTTGAGCGATTAAACCACCAATAAGGCTGGTGGCCATGTTGCCGCCGCCAATAAAACAAATGTTGCTCATGTAAATTCCTTCGATTCTCAATAATAAATTCTACTGCGACGGGATAATAATTAGTCGCGGGCACCAAATATATCGGTGCCAATTCTTACTTCGCTACTGCCGTGTTTTACCGCTAATTCTAAATCATTCGACATGCCCATGGATAATACTGTGCATTGCGGATGATTGTTAGCCAGTTGCTTTAATAGTTGCTGCATTTCGTCAAACTGCGCCGCGAGCTTTTCTTCTTCGTCGGTCGCTTCGGGTATGCACATCAGTCCTTGTAATGACAATTGTGGTAATTGCTCAATAATATTAGCAAAGCTTTCAATCTGTTCTGGTGATATACCATTCTTTTGCACTTCTCGAGAAATATTGACTTGAATTAGAATATTTAACGGGGGCAGTTGGTCTGGCCTTTGATCGTTTAAGCGCTGCGCGATTTTTTCTCGGTCCAGGGTTTCCACCCATTGAAAATGCTCGGCAATGGTTCGAGTTTTATTGGATTGTATCGGGCCAATAAAGTGCCATTCAATATCGTTCAAGTGGGCTAAAGTGGTTATTTTCTCAACGGCATCTTGCAGATAATTTTCACCAAACGAGCGCTGGCCAAGTTGATAGAGAGTTTCGACCATGTGGGCGGGTTTGGTTTTACTGACGGCCAGCAGTTTTACTTCGTCAATGGAACGGTGCGTTTGTTCACAAGCTGAGCAAATATGGGCTTTAACGTCTTTATATCGCTGCTCTAGTGTAGACATTCTTAATAACTGCTTTAGGATTAGTTAATTGGTATTAGATACAGTGGCGGATCATTCTCTATACTGAATCTTAAGTGTCCACATTTAGCGACACAAATGAGTATAAGCGAAATCCCCGGTTAGGTTGAGGAACAAGTATGGATATTACTGAGTTATTGGCATTTAGTGCGAAGCAAGGCGCTTCGGATCTACATTTATCAGCTGATATGCCACCCATGATTCGAGTTGATGGTGATGTTCGCCGTATTAACTTGCCGGCGCTGGACCATAAAGAAGTGCATTCTTTGGTCTATGAAATTATGAATGATAAACAGCGTAAGGATTTTGAAGAATTCTTAGAGACTGATTTCTCGTTTGAAGTGCCGGGTGTCGCTCGTTTCCGTGTGAACGCGTTTAACCATAACCGCGGTGCGGGCGCGGTATTCCGTACTATTCCATCGAAAATATTGAGCATGGATGACTTGGGTATGGGGCAGATCTTTAAAGATTTAGCCATGACCCCTCGCGGTATCGTATTGGTAACCGGCCCAACAGGTTCGGGTAAGTCTACCACCCTAGCAGCGATGGTCGATTTTATTAACGATACTAAATATGACCATATCCTAACCGTAGAAGACCCGATCGAATTCGTACACGAATCGAAAAAAAGTCTAGTTAACCAACGTGAAGTTCACCGCGATACGTTAGGCTTTAACGAAGCTCTACGTTCGGCACTGCGTGAAGATCCCGATGTCATTCTGGTGGGGGAAATGCGAGATTTAGAAACTATTCGTTTGGCACTTTCTGCAGCAGAAACGGGTCACGTAGTATTTGGTACCTTGCACACCAGTTCAGCCGCTAAGACCATTGACCGTATTGTCGATGTATTCCCAGCAGAGGAAAAAGAGATGGTTCGTTCGATGTTATCGGAGTCCCTACAAGGGGTAATCTCGCAAACGTTATTGAAAAAGAACGGTGGTGGGCGAGTTGCCGCCCATGAAATTATGATTGGCACCCCAGCGATCCGTAACTTGATTCGTGAAGCTAAAGTTGCGCAAATGTATTCTGCCATTCAAACCGGTGGTTCGTTAGGAATGCAAACCATGGATCAATGTTTACAGACTATGTTGAGTAAAGGCTTGATCTCACGAGAAGTAGCTCGCGATAAAGCCAAGATGCCAGAAAACTTTTAAATAATATTCGTTCAATACTTAGAACTTTATACGCTCGGAGTTATAGCTCATGTCGATGGAAAAATTCTTGCGGGTCATGGTGGAAAAAAACGCCTCTGACTTATTTATTACCGCGGGAGTACCGGCTTCTATTAAAGTGCATGGTCGCATTATGCCGTTAACCAAGAGTCCATTAGCGGCGGAGCAGAGCCGGGATATTGTTTTGGGCTTAATGAATCAGCGCCAGCGTGATGAGTTCGATGAGCATAAAGAGTGTAATTTCGCGATTAATGCCACTGGTATTGGTCGTTTTCGCGCCAGTGCTTTTTATCAGCGTAATGTGATTGGCATGGTACTGCGTCGTATCGAAACTAAGATTCCAACAGTTGATGAGCTGGGTTTGCCGGATGTGGTAAAAGATTTAGCCATGGCTAAACGGGGCTTGATCCTATTCGTTGGTGCGACGGGGGCGGGTAAGTCAACGTCTCTAGCGGCAATGATTGGTCACCGTAACTGTAATAGTAAGGGCCATATTCTAAGTGTTGAAGATCCGATTGAATTTATTCACCAACATCAAGGTTGCATTGTAACCCAGCGTGAAGTTGGCCTGGATACTGAAACCTTTGAAGTTGGCTTGAAGAATGCGTTACGCCAAGCCCCTGATGTAATCATGATCGGTGAGGTGCGAAGTTCGGATGTTATGTCTAATGCAGTAACATTTGCCGAAACGGGTCACTTAGCACTGGCGACTTTGCACGCGAACAACGCTAACCAAGCGCTAGACCGAGTATTGCACTTCTTTCCACCCGAGCGCCATCAGCAAATTTGGATGGATTTATCATTAAACTTACGAGCGATTGTTGCTCAGCAACTGATTCCGACCCCCGACGGTAAAGGCCGCCGTGCGGTCGTTGAAGTATTAGTGAATACTCCATTAGTATCCGACATGATTCGTAAAGGTGAGGTTCATGAGCTGAAAAGTTTAATGAGCCGGCAGAATGATGAAGGCATGCAGACGTTCGATCAGGCTTTATATGCCTTGTATGAGTCGGGTGAGATCACTTATGAAGATGCGATTTCTCATGCGGACTCTCCAAACGATCTGCGCTTAATGATTAAGTTAGGGTCAGAGACGGATAGTGATCAATTAGATGGTGCAACCAAAGGGTTAACACTACAGGATTAAGATTCATCCTAGGTGTAGTTACAAAATGATACTGTTTGAAGGTTAGCATTTAACTATGCTTGGATGATGAGCCATAAGGCTAAGTAAATATTATAGGAAGTAACTTGCGGGCGATATCAAATACGATATTCAACATGGTAGCGGGAGCGTTGTCTCAGCATTGGTGGGTTCCTAGCCTATTAATTCTAATTCTAATCCCTATTGGCCAGCTTAATTTTCTACTGTTTCATACCCTAGTAGAATTATTTGCCATCACAATTGCTGTTATCAGTGCCATTGTGGCTTGGCACACCTATACGTTAGCGAAAAATCATTATTTACTCTTGCTCGGATGCGGCTATTTCTTTATTGGGGGTTTGGATTTATCCCATACTTTAACGTTCAAGGGCTTACCCTTTCTAGAGCACGAGGCGGGTAATGTTAGTCTCCAGTTTTGGATTTTAGCGCGTTTTTTCGAAGCAACTTTATTATTAATCGCCCCTCTATTTATTAAATCGGTTATCTATCCGCGTTATCTCATTGTCTTTTTTAGTGTAGTGACCATTTCAGCTACAGTTGCGGTGTTATATGGCTTATTTCCTGATTTGTATGTCGATGGTAAGGGGTTAACCCAAGCCAAGGTCGTTTCAGAATACTTAATCATCTTACTCTTATGTGGCGCACTTTTTACTTTGTGGCAGCAACGTAACGAGATGGAGAAAGCTAATTTTTGGTTAATTAATTTCTCTATCGTAATGACCATGGGAGCCGAGTTCTGTTTTACCTTATACAGTAATTTTAGTGATCTCATGATTATGCTGGGTCACATGTTGAAGCTGATTTCCTTTTGGGCGATTTATATCGCGTTAATCGAATCCAGCTTGCGTCGTCCTTTTCGTAATCTAGCCCGAGATGCCAATACTTATGATGCGGTTCCCGATGAAACCTTAGTCGTTGATCGTTCGGGTGCTGTACGCCAGGTAAATCGCGCTATTCGTGATATTTCTCAATTAGACCAGGACCGTGATTATATCGGTATGTCGTGTCATGAATTGCAGCACGATATTACGGTGAGTGAGCAGCAATGCGAAATCTGTCAAAGTATTCGCACAGGTCAAGCGTTAAGCGCTTATGAGTTTTTTAGTGGCCTGAATCTACAGTGGTATGAGGTTAGTTTATCACCTGTAGGTTATGGCGATGAATCTGTCGCTATGGTGCATGTGCGACGCAATATCTCCGAGGCGAAACTAGCTCAAGCGCGTTCAGATACCTTTAATCGTTTATATACGGTGTTAAGCCATACCAATAAAGCCATTGCTGATGCGAGCTCTCGCCAGCGTATGTTTGTTGATATTTGCGATATTGCTGTGCGACATGGTGGTTTTAAAATGGCTTGGATTGGCTTGATTAATCAAAAAGTTGTAAAGCCACAAGCTCACTCTGGTGATGAACATGGTTATTTATCTACAATGGAAATCAGAGTGGATGAATCAGCATTAGCCCGGGGACCGGTAGGTCGTGCTGCTAAATCAAATCAAGTCATGTGTGTTAATGATACTCGCCAAGATCCAGATTTTGCACCTTGGCGTGATGCCGCGGAAGAGCGTGGTTTTAAGGCGTTGGCAGCTGTGCCGTTAAGCTTAAACAATAAAGTCATTGGTATCTTTTCAGTTTACTCAGAGCAAGCCCATGTCTTTGATGAGAAAATGCTGTCGTTATTTTCTTCATTAGGCCGAGATATTAGTGCGGCGATGTTGCGCTTGCAGGAAAAGCAGAAGCGAGAACAGGCTGAAGTTAAAATTCATCAGTTATCTCAAGTAGTGGAGCAAAATGCTCATGCGATATTAATTACCGACACTGATTTCAAAATTGAATATGCGAATAGAGCTTTTACCGTATTAACAGGGTATCTACAGCAAGAGCTGATCAATAAAACGCCGGCAATTCTACGCAGCCGCTATACTGATGATGATACTTATGATGAGATTAGACGTACCCTGAATGCGGGACGTGAATGGAGCGGACAAATTCGGAATCAGCGAAAAGATGGTTCATTATATTGGGCGCTGCAGTCCATTGTACCGATTAAAAACGATGATGGTGAAGTGACTCACTATGTTTCAACCTCCGAAGATAATACCGATCTACATGACGCTCAACAGACGATTGAGCAGCTCGCTTTTTATGATCCGTTAACGAACTTACCTAATCGCCGATTATTGTCTGACCGCTTGCAGCAAGCCCTAGAGCATGCTCAGCGAACCCCTGGGCAAATGGTCGCTGTCATGGTTTTTGATTTAGATAATTTCAAAACAGTGAATGATTCTCTGGGTCATAATTATGGTGATGACTTATTAAAACATGTGGCGCAGATCTTTCAGTCGCAAGTTCGAAGTGAGGATACCGTTTCACGCCAAGGTGGAGATGAATTTACTATTGTGCTAGCAGGCATGAGGCAGATTGAAAAAATTGCTGAAATTGCCGATGGTATTCTGCAAAAGTTATCGCAGCCGATTAATATTTCGGGCCATCAGGTGGTTATTGGTACCAGTATTGGTATTGCGGTATATCCCAATGATGCTGCTAGTTATGATGAGCTATTGCGCAATGCCGATATGGCGATGTATCACGCCAAAGAAGAGGGTAAGAACAACTTTCAATTCTTCATGCCGGCGATGAATAAACAAGCGCACCATCGTTTATTGCTAGAAAATAAGTTACGTAATGCCATTGAGCAAAACCACTTTAAATTATTTTATCAGCCGCAAATGGATTTGAGCACGGGTGAAATCATTGGTACCGAAGCCTTGATTCGTTGGTTTGATCCAGAAGAAGGCATGATATCCCCGGCGGAATTTATTCCGTTAGCAGAAGATACGGGGTTAATCGGACAAATTGGCGATTGGGTTATCGAGACAGCCTGTCGGGAAATGAAAGCCTTACAAGATCAAGGTTTTCCAAAAATCAAAGTGGCGATTAATGTTTCAGCGTTCCAGTTCCGCCATGGCAAACACTTAACAGAAGTCATTTGTAAGGCGTTAGAGGATTATGATTTTCCTGCCGAGTTATTAGCACTTGAGCTGACGGAGAGTATTTTAATTGATGATATTAAGGAGACCCTAAATATCTTAAATACTATGAGAGGGTTGGACATAACTCTGGCGATTGACGATTTTGGTACCGGCTATTCTTCGTTGAGTTATTTAAAACAATTCCCCATTGATGTGCTAAAGATCGACCAATCTTTTATTCGTGATATCACCACGGATATGAGTGATAAGGCCATTGTCAGTGCGATCATCGCGATGGCGAAGCAGTTGGAAATTGATGTGCTGGCAGAAGGCGTTGAAACCTTAGAGCATCAAGCCTTCTTACAAACGCAAGGTTGTGATTATGTGCAAGGCTATTTGTACTGTAAGCCCATCCCGGCGGATGAGCTGTTTCAATACTGGCAGAAAGAAGAGCTTACGGTTCAATAAGCTCTGTTTAAGCTCGTAATGAGCTGAGTATTAGGCGCGGAAAACCTCACAACCATAGCTAAGGGTTAAGCATACCTTACCTTTTAAAGGCTCTCCTAGTACCGGATTATTTTTGCCGATAGAAGCCAGATCATCAGCGCCAAAGCAAACATCAGCAGCTTGATCAACAATAACAAGGTTCGCTTGTTGCTGTTCTTTTAACCCAGCTTCTAGCCCTAAAATCTTTGCCGGTAGAATCGAGCATGCATTGATCATCGAGTTCAATTCAAGTTCGCCTTTTGCTACCAGTGTAAGCATCATTGATAACCAGCTATCGAGTGTACTCATACCAGGCTCTGCTGCGGCAAAAGGGGCTTTTTTGGCGGCAATGTCTCGCGCTTGATGATTCGAGCAAATAGCGAGGATGCCGTCATTAATCCCGGCTAATAAGGCTTTTCGGTCTTGTTCGCTACGTAATGGTGGCTGTACATGAAAAGTACTATCAAAGCCATTTACATCACAATCGCTATACAGAAGATTCGCAATCGCTACGTCGGCGCTGATGGGCAGCCCTTTATCTTGGGCGGCTTTAATCATCTCAACCGAGCGCGCACAGCTAATTTGGCTGAAGTGAACGCGGCAACCTGTTAGCTCCACCAGTAATATTTGCTGGGCTAGGGCTGTTGTTTCAGCGACTTCCGCAATACCGGCAAGGCCTAAGCGATTCGCGGTAGGTCCTTCGTGCATTTTTCCGTTAGCGCTTAAATCATGATCTTCGGCGGTTAGCATGATCAAAATGTCGTGAGTCTTGGCGTATTCCATAATGCGTCTGAGTACCAGAGCATTTTTGATCGGTGCGCGGGCGTTCGATAAGGCAATGCATCCTGCTTGCTTGAGGCTCACCATATTAGCCAGTTGATCGCCTTCTAAGCCTTGAGTCAGTGCCCCTAAAGGTAGTATTTGGCTATTATTAGCTTGGTCTGACGCTTGTTGAATTGAACTTACATCGGCAGGAGTATCGACGATTGGCTTACTGTTTGGCTGCGTGCAGAGTAAGCTTACTCCTCCTCGAGCGGCGGCTCGGGTCTCGCTCACAATGCTATTAATATGGCAACTTAGATCAATTAGGCCCGGTAATAATAGAGTGTTTTGGGCATCAAATTGATGGCTAGATGGCTCAGTACTTCCAGCTTTACTGATCTTGGAAATGACTCCATCTTCAATAATAATGTCGCTAAGCTCGTTCAATCCCTGACTAGGATCCATCAGCTGTGCACGGGTTATCGTGAATGTGCTCATGCGTCGTCTCCTGTCGTTTCTTGGCTTTCATTTTTCTGGGCGGCCTGTTCGGCGGCTTGACCACTCATGGCCATGGCCATTACCGCCATACGAACGGCAATACCATAGCTTACTTGGTTAAGAATAACGGATTGGTCACCGTCGGCGACAGCAGAATCAATTTCAACGCCGCGGTTAATTGGGCCAGGGTGCATGACGATAGCGTCGGGTTTTGCTAGCGCCAGCTTGGCTTCGGTTAAACCATAGAGCTTGAAGTATTCCCCTTCACTTGGCAGTAGCGCGTCGGACATGCGTTCTTTTTGTAGGCGTAACATGATGACGACGTCGACACCTGCAAGGCCTTGCTCCATGTCGAAATAGATCTTCGCGCCCAGCTCTTCCATTTCTTTAGGAACCAGTGTGGCTGGACCAATGACTCGAATTTCTTTCGCGCCTAACGTATGTAAGGCGTGGATCTGAGAGCGGGCAACCCGAGAGTGCAAAATGTCACCGACGATGGCAACCGTCTGACCTTCAAGAGTGCCTTTATGACGACGAATTGTCAGCATGTCCAGCATGGCTTGCGTTGGGTGCGCATGACGGCCGTCACCGGCATTAATAATCGCCACTCCTGGGGTTACTTGCTCGGCGATAAAGTGTGCCGCGCCACTATCTGCATGGCGAACTACAAACATGTCGCTATACATAGCTTCAAGATTCCACAACGTATCCATTAAGGTTTCACCCTTAGAGGTTGCTGAGCGTGCAATATCAAGGTTTAAAATATCAGCACTTAAGCGTTTTGCTGCGAGTTCAAACGTTGAGCGTGTACGTGTGGAATTTTCAAAAAATAAGTTAACAACGGTTTTACCCCGTAATAAGGGTACTTTTTTTACCGCACGCTCTTGTGTGCTAATAAACGAATCGGCAAGGTCCAATATTTCAGTTAGTAAGTCTTTGCTTAAGCCTTCGGTGGTGAGGAAGTGTTTTAAGCGACCATCAGCAGTAAGCTGCACCTGAGTAGGATCTGAGTGGCGTGTCATAATAGATAGCTCTTAATAAATTTGTTATCCGATGGACAGTTGCAGCGGGTTCGGTCCCGATAATTTGATTTTCTGTTCAGGGTTTATAGTGATTGAGGCACCGACTAAATCAGCTTGTATGGGGAGCTGGCGTTGACCAATATCGAGAAGGCTCACTAGGTGTATGCTGGTCGGGCGGCCATAATCAAAAATTTCATTCATGGCTGCACGTATGGTGCGGCCACTCATTAACACATCATCTACCAATATAATTGCGCGGTCTTCAATGGAATCAGGCAGCTCAGAGCCTTTCGCTTGAGTCGCTAGGCCACGCTCATCAAAATCATCGCGGTAAAAGCTGATGTCTAATATCCCAAGCTCAGGTAACTCTAATGATTGCTGTAGACGTTGAGCTAACCAAGCGCCACCGGTTCGAATGCCAATTAATAGTGGCTGCTTTAGCTCTTTTTCTGCAATGAGTTGTTTAATATCCGAGCTTAGCTGCTGGCAGAGTGCTTCTGCGTCAGGTAATGCCGTGGCTGAAGAGGTCATGATTTGGAATCCTTATTCGCTTTGCTCAGCATTATACTGGTTCAAAAAGCTTTCTAAAATGAGTTGCGCAGCAATACCATCGACTGAGTTTTCACCAAAATTACGATTGCCGCCCATTTCAATGACTCGGCCTTTGGCTTCATAGCTGGTTAGGCGCTCATCATGAGTAAAAGAAGGGCGATGAAAACGGCCTTCGAGGCGATTAGCGAATTTATTGGCGCGACGACTGAGGTCACTTGGGCTGCCGTCCATATTCAAAGGTAGGCCAGTGAGAAAGGCTTGCGGTTGCCATTCTTCAATAATTTTTCCCAGCTGCTCCCAATTAGGAATACCATCACGGGCTTTTATGGGGTCAATGGGTGTGGCTTTTCCTGTAATTCTTTGGCCAACAGCAATACCTATACGCTGGGTACCAAAATCAAATGCCATCCAATGATCGTATATTTGTGCCATTACGCGTGCCCTGCATCGGAACTGAGAAAGCCTTCATCGATACCCAGCAGCTTAAGTGCCGCTGAATACATGTCTTTTTCTGGAGTATTGAAAATAATGTCTTCGCTTGCTTCGACGGTTAACCAAGAGTTATCGATAAGTTCTTGTTCAAGCTGACCTGCATCCCAGCCGGCATAGCCTAAAGCCACCTTATAATGGGTCGGCCCGGTGCCTTGGGCGAGCGAGGTTAAAATATCTTTAGAGGTGCTTATATGGACATTGTCGGTGACGGATAATGTCGAGCGCCAATCGCCTTTCCCTTGGTGAAGTATGAAACCATGCTCTTGATGTACCGGGCCGCCGAGTAAAACGGGGCGATCGTGGCCGTGAGGACCTTCAATTTCAAGTTGCTCTAATACTTCACTCAGGTCTAAATCCGTCGGCTGGTTTAAAACTAAGCCCATTGCGCCATTATCATCATGGCTGCAAATGTAGGTGATGCTGTGTTCAAAGTTAGAATCTTTGAGGGCGGGCATAGCAATTAGAAAGTGATGTTTTAAGCTGCTGAAAGAATCATTACCAGCCATTAGTTTACGTCTGTCATATAGCGGTTACCTTTGAATTGCCAGGTTCTGATGATCTCTAATAAGTCGATTTCGCGCTTCATTTCTTCTGTGAAAGGGGCGAATGGTGCTGAGCGACGGACGATACGGATTGCCGCGTCATCGAGAACTTTTTTACCTGAGGATTCAAGGACTTTTAAGTTATTGATCGTACCATTGGGATTAATCGAAACTAATAAGCGTAGCGAGCAGTCATTAAAGCAGCCTTCTGCTTCGCGAGGGTAATTAATACGACCCATACTCTCAATTTTCCGACGCCAGCTATTAACATAATAGGCATCGTTAGCTTTCATCGTCGATGCCGCTGTTAAGCGTTGAATGCGTGGTGCTTTGGCATAGATCTGACGCTGGGTATCGAGCTTAGCTTCTAAACTGGCAATTTCTAAGCTGCGTTCTAGTAAGGATTTCTTAGGTCCATCGGGAATATCGGTCGGCTCAGTCGCTTCTTGTTCGCGGTTTAGCTGAGTTTTGAATCGGTTCTCGTTGATAGAAGAGATCAACGCCGCTTGTTCGGGTTTAACTTGTGGTGAGCTGGCTTGTTGCTCTAGTGGCGAAGATTGCTGGATGCTGTTGGCATCAAATTCAGCATCGATATCTGTGGTGAGCATTTTGGCTTCATCTAGGGTGCCACTGCCCTGCTGATTTTCTTGGGCAAGAAAATCAGCTTCTTTAGGGGCTTGATCGCTTTTGTAACTTGCTAAAGTGACTTCTAGCGTTTGTGACGTTTGATTGGGATCTGTCGTAGTAAAACTAATACCTAGTATGACCGCTGCGTGCAACAAAGCAGCTAAGAAGCCGGTGAAGGTTAAGCGGTCAGCACTGGTAACGGTAGCAGTGCTACTCATGGGCGATCTCACATTCGTTATTAGTGTAATGAATGCCCTAGTTTAACAGCGCACCTTCTGTAGTAAACAGTCGATTAGCATGTCGGCGACATCAATCCCAGAATCGCGACTAATTTCACGAACACAGGTCGGGCTGGTAACGTTAATTTCAGTGACATAATCACCAATAACGTCTAAGCCGACAAAATACAGTCCCTTCTCTTTTAATTTAGGGCCTATTTCATCTGCGATGGCTTTTTCTTTATCGGAAAGTGGCATGGTGACTCCGGAGCCACCGGCGGCTAGATTGCCGCGGGTTTCGCCATTCGCAGGGATTCGGGCGAGAGTAAACGGCACGGCTTCACCATCAATCATTAATATGCGTTTATCACCGAGTGTTATTTCTGGGATGAAGCGCTGAGCCATTATTTGCTGCTGGCCATGATTGGTTAGTGTCTCAATGATAACGCTGACATTAGGGTCGTCTTTCTTTAAGCGAAAGATAGAAGAACCACCCATACCGTCTAAAGGTTTAAATATGACGTCGCCATGCTCTGCATGAAAAGCCTTTAATAAACCGGGGCGGCGGGTCACTGTGGTAGGGCTCATAAGGTGAGCAAATTCGGTGGCGAATACTTTCTCATTGCAGTCGCGTAAGCTTTGCGGGTTATTGGCAATGACGACACCCTGCTGTGCTGCGCGCTCTAGAATATAGGTGCTATAAATAAATTCGCTATCGAAGGGCGGATCTTTGCGCATCAAGATTAGTTGTAAGTCACTTAATGGGCGATCAATAGCTTCTTCTTTCTCGAACCAATTCTCTGGATCCATTGCTACTTTAATCGCGGACATGCGGCCATAGGCTTCGCCATTCTGAATGGAGAGGTCTTGCTGCTCCATGTAAAACAATTCACAGCCACGTAATTGGGCAGCAAACATTAACGCGAGCGAGGTATCCTTGTGAAAACTGATCTGTTCAATGGGATCCATAACGATGCCAACTTTGATGCTCATGTTTGCTCCTAAAGCTTAAAAAATATTGTGAAAATGATTTTACCCTAAGTATTTGCTATTGCAGTGGAATTATTTGTTCCAACCAGTTCTAAGTTTTAGCCTAATGCGTTGTTAAGGCCTACAATTGTATGTTACAAAGGTTGTAACCAGCGTCGTACGAGTCTTAAACGACCGCTATTCTAAGAAAAATTATTAATGTGGATGGTTTAAGGCCCTTATATGGACGATAACTTTGATAACCTGAAAGTTATGGTTATTGACGATAGTAAAACTATTCGTCGTACCGCCGAGACCTTATTGAAGAAGGTTGGTTGCGAGGTAATAACTGCAACTGATGGCTTCGATGCGTTAGCGAAAATCGCAGATACTCACCCGAATATTATCTTTGTGGACATCATGATGCCTAGACTAGACGGCTATCAGACGTGTGCGCTAATTAAAAATAATTCTAAATTCAAAGATACTCCGGTCATTATGTTGTCGAGTAAGGACGGTCTTTTTGATAAAGCGAAAGGTCGTATCGTAGGTTCGGATCAATATTTAACCAAGCCGTTTAGTAAAGATGAGTTGCTGAGTGCAATTCGTAATTACGTTAAATAGTTTGTGTATAGAATTATAATTTAGAGGTGATTTGAGAATGGCTCGTGTACTTGTAGTTGACGATTCTCCAACAGAAACTCAAGCTTTTAAAACGATGCTGGAACAGCATGGGCATGAAGTTTTGAATGCAGAAAACGGTGCCGATGGTGTGGCGCTGGCGCGACAGGAGCTACCTGATGTAGTTCTAATGGATATCGTGATGCCTGGGCTGAATGGATTTCAAGCAACACGTCAGCTTACCAAGGATCCGGATACTAAACATATCCCTGTTATTATCGTGACTACCAAAGATCAAGAAACGGATCGTGTATGGGGTAAGCGTCAAGGTGCGAGTGGCTATTTAGTTAAGCCTGTGCCTGCGCCACGATTGATGGAAGAAATTGAATCGGTGATGGCGGGTTAATGATGTCGCCATTCGCTCTGTTAGCGGAAATCACTAAGAAAAGCCGTCGTAATGCAAATGAACTACCTCAAAAATCTGAGGCGGTTACTTATTGGCGTGGCATTGGTTTTATGTTGGCAGGGCAAAAATTTGTTGCGCCTATGGGGGAGGTGGGAGAAATCTTGCAAACTCCAAGGGTGACAAAGGTACCTGGTGTACGAAATTGGATGCTTGGGGTGTCTAATATTCGTGGTCGTCTGGTGCCTATTTTGGATTTGGCGGGTTTGTTAACGGTGCCTTCTAAGGCTAGTTGGAAAACACGTCGAGTTTTGGTTATTGGTCAAGGTGATCATCAACATGGCTTATTGGTTGATGCGGTCTTGGGGATGCAGCAGTTTCCATCCCACCTGATGAGTAATCAGATGTATGTAGAATCAAATTATGCACCTTTCGTGCGTGGTGGTTTTGAGCGAGATGGTGCTAATTGGCCCATTTTTAGTTTTACTGACCTGTCGCAAGCGGATGAATTTCTGCAGGTGGCAGTTTAAAAAAGTAGTTTGTTGCGATTCAGTTCATGGATTGCGCTGAATCTTAAGAATAACAAACGTGCAGATAAGTACGGAGAGATTGGAATGAGTAAAGAGACGGGAAGCGTTTGGTCCGCGGTATTTGGTAACCCACGAGCGGGTTTCTTTACTGTGATACTGATTGTTTCAATCCTGGCTTTCTTGGGTGTGACGGTTTTCGTAAACAACCAGGCAAACCAAGATAAAGAATATATTAGTCACGCAGGTGAACTTCGAGTTCTTTCGCAGGAATTGGCAAAGAACGCCGTGGAAGCCGCCGGTGGTAAAGCAGAGGCTTTCTCATTATTACGTAATGCGCGTGATAATTTTGAAACTCGCTGGAACTATCTATCTAAAGGTAATTCTGCAACTGGCTTGCCGCCAGCTGAAATTGCCGATATGACGAATGTACAGGGCTTATGGAATAAGGTGTCTAATAACGCCGACCAGATTGTAGAAGCTCAAGATATTATTCTCTCTTTACACGAAGTTGCCGCGACATTGGCAGAAACAATTCCTCAACTGCAGGTTGAGTATGATGAGATTGTAGAAATCTTACTGGACAGTGGTGCTCCTGCTGATCAGGTTGCTGTTGCACAGCGTCAGTCTTGGTTAGCAGAACGTATTGTACGCTCGGTAAACAAAGTACTTGGCGGTGGTGAAGATGCCGTGATGGCTGCTGATGCGTTCGGTCGAGATGCTTCCTTATTCGGTCGAGTATTGAACGGTATGATCGAAGGCAACGTTGCCATGAACTTGAGTCAGGTAACTGACGAAGAAGCTATTTTTGCCTTGGCCGAAATTGCTGAACTGTTTGAATTCGTATCCGGTTCGGTTGATGAAATTCTTGAAACTTCTCCTGAGCTCTTCCAAGTACGTGAAGCATCGGATGCGATTTTTGCTGACTCTCAATTACTTCTTAATGAAACCTCTGTTTTGACTAATGGCTTCCAGACCAGTACTGAAGGTTTGGGCTTGTTGCAGTTAGTTGCTTATTTATCGGCTCTAATGGCTGTTGTCGGTATGGTTGGTTTGGGTGTTATCTCTTATCAGGATACGCGCAAAGATTTATCTGAAACTGCTTATAAGAACGAACAAAACCAGATCGCTATTTTGCGTCTACTGGATGAAATTGCCGACCTTGCAGATGGTGACTTAACCACTCAGGCGACGGTAACGGAAGACTTTACCGGTGCGATTGCTGACTCCATCAACTACGCAATCGACCAAATGCGCTCACTGGTATCGGCGATTAACGAAACAGCGGTACAGGTATCCTCCGCTGCTCAAGAAACTCAAGCAACGGCAATGCATCTTGCTGAAGCATCAGAACACCAAGCACAAGAAATTGCTGGGGCATCGGCGGCGATTAACGAAATGGCAGTGTCGATTGACCAAGTATCGGCAAACGCCTCGGAATCATCCGCGGTAGCAGAGCGATCGGTTGCGATCGCCAATAAAGGTGCTGAAGTGGTACAGGCAACAATTCACGGTATGGATAACATTCGTGAACAGATTCAAGAGACGTCTAAGCGTATTAAACGTCTGGGTGAATCGTCTCAGGAAATTGGAGATATCGTATCCCTAATTACCGATATTGCTGACCAAACAAACATTCTATCGCTTAACGCTGCAATTCAGGCATCCATGGCTGGTGACGCAGGTCGAGGCTTCGCGGTAGTTGCCGATGAAGTACAGCGATTAGCAGAACGTTCTGCCGCGGCAACCAAGCAGATTGAAGCACTTGTAAAAACGATTCAGAACGATACTAACGAAGCCGTTATCTCGATGGAAACCACAACTTCGGAAGTGGTACGAGGCGCACGCTTAGCACAGGATGCAGGTGTGGCACTTGAAGAAATTGAAAACGTATCGAAAAACTTGGCTGACTTGATTCAGAATATTTCCAACGCTGCTCGTCAGCAGGCATCTTCTGCAGGTCATATCTCGAATACGATGAACGTTATTCAAGAGATTACTTCGCAAACTTCTGCAGGTACAACCGCGACGGCTAAGTCGATTGGTAACCTTGCGGATATGGCGAACAAGTTACGTGAATCGGTTGCAGGCTTTAAGCTTCCTGAGAGTGAACAGACTCTTTAGGTTGAAGTTTAAATGAGCAATCCTTCAGATTTCTTCTCAAATAAGCGCTCCGGTTTTGGCATGATGCCAGATATGGAAGAAGAGCAATTTCTGCGTTGGCAGAACTTGCTCGAAGAGCGCACAGGCATGTGCCTGGCTCCTCAGCGTAAATCATTTTTACAAACTAGCTTGGGCATTCGTATGCGTGAGCTGGGTTGTGATGATTACGAAGATTATTACCAGAGGGTAACGACAGGGTCAGGCGGCGCTATTGAATGGGCAACTCTCTCAGATCGCTTAACCGTACAGGAAACACGATTTTTCCGTGATCCTGATGCCATGATGTTTGTGAAAAACCATTTGTTAAAAATGGCAAAAACATCAGCGCAGAATAAACCGTTTGAGCTCTGGAGTATGGGCTGCTCATCAGGGGAAGAGGTTTACAGCTTAGCTATGCTGGCTGATGAATGCTTGTCTCCTATGGGAATTAATTACTCGGTAACAGGGACTGATCTATCAACAGTCGTCTTACGAAAAGCGCGTCAGGGTATTTACCCTATTCGCAAGCTTGAGACCTTGCCTGTTTCTTATCGCCAGCGTTATTGCACGGCGATAGAAAATAATGAATACCAGATTGCGCCGTTATTGCGTGATCGTACCTGCTTTACGCAGGTTAATGCTTTGAATTTAGATGCTTTTCCTGTTGAAGGGTTAAGCGTTATCTATTGTCAGAACTTATTGATTTATTTCCGTCGCTGGCGTCGTCGAGAGATCCTTAACGCGTTAGCGGAGCGCTTAGTTCCAGGTGGCATTTTAGTCACAGGGCTAGGAGAGATGGTGGATTGGCAGCATCCTGATTTAATTCAAGTTGAGAGTAATAAACTTTCAATTTATGTTCGACGTGATAGTAACAAACAAATAGGAGACCGCTAGGCGATGAGCCATGACTACATCGCGCTGGAATGGGTTAAAGGGGAGATTGAAGAAACCCTACAGCAGGCGCAGCAAGCATTAGAAGCTTACGTTGAAAATACGCAAGACCGTACTCGTCTCAAATTTTGTTTGAGTTACTTGCATCAAGTGCATGGCACTTTGCAAATGGTTGAGTTTTACGGCGCGGCTTTATTGGCAGAAGAAATGGAAGCTTTGGCTAAGGAATTAGCTGAAGGTGATATGGCCAATGAAAGAGACGTGCTTGAAGTATTAATGCAGGCCATTCTCCAGCTACCTAGCTATCTTGAGCATATCAAGGTGGGTCGTCGCGACTTGCCTGTCGTTTTATTGCCTATTTTGAATGAGTTACGTGCGGCCCGTGGCGAGAGCTTGATGTCGGAGACGGCATTATTTGCCCCGAACATCGATGCCCCTGTTGCCCTAACGGACGCTGAATTAAATAAATTCAATGATCCTGGTTTTAGTCCTTGGCTGAAAAAACTACGTCAGATGCAGCAAACCGCTATCTTGCATATTCTGCGCGGTGAGCAAGAAGAGCTGGCGATAGACTATTTACACAAAGTATTTGGCCGTTTATATAAATCACTAGGCAAAACGCCTCAGGGCCTTGTTTGGTTGCCAGCATTGGCATTTATCGAATATTTGAAAACGCAAAAAAGTATTCCGAAAAGCGCAAAGCCTTTATTACGCCAGTTAGATCATCAGCTAAAACTGCTTCAAGACCAGGGTCTTAGTGTTTTAAATCAATCTGTACCAACAGAATTGCTGAAAAACCTCTTATATTATATCGCTAAGTCCCCGTTAGAAAATGGGGCGGTTGCTGCAGTAAAAGCTAAGTTCAATTTAGCCGCTGCGTTACCGAATGAAGAAGAATTAAAACATCAGCGTGATGCCTTATCAGGTCCTGATAAAGCAACAGTTGGTAGCGTTATTGGTGCGCTAATAGAAGAGATTACTAACCTAAAAGATCAGTTTGATCTATTGGTTCGTGGTGATGAAGAGCGCAGTGAAGCTTTGCAAAAAATGCTGCCGTTATTTAAGCAAATTGCCGATACTATGGGCATTTTGGGCTTAGGTATGCCACGCCGAGTTTTACAAGAGCAGCAGAGTAATGTTGCTCGCTTGATGGATCAGCAAGTCATCACCGATGCTGAGTTAATGGATGCGGCGGGTGCTTTATTATATGTCGAAGCAACCCTTAATGGCATGCAAACTGAAGGCACGTTAGTAGAAACTCGTCCTGAGGATGCATCGGTTAGCAGTGCCCAAAAAGCGGTATTACATGAAGCGCGAAATGTACTTGAACAAGTTAAAGACTCAATTGTTGAATACATTGCTAAGCAATGGGATGCCAGTGAGTTAGAAGATGCGCCGCAGTGGTTAAGATCGATCGAAGGCTCGATTAATATGATCCCACTGCCACGGGTTGCAAAGATTTTAGAATCAGCGGCTAATTTTGTAGAGCAGCAGTTGATTGCTGAGCAGTTAAAAGCTCAGTGGAGTGTGATGGATAATTTTGCTGATATCCTCACTAGTGTTGAATATTACATTGAGCGTTATAGTAATAGCCCTCTTGAAGCAGATGAGAACCTGTTGCAAAGAGCCGAGTTAGCACTTTCTCAATTACCTGGTCAAAATGAAGTTGTTGAAGCTGAGACTGAATCTGAAGTAACAGCTGATATGGAATTAGCGGCTGCATTGGATCAAATTGATTTATCGGAAGACCAATCCGATCAAGTTGAAGTTGATCTGGCTGCAGTATTAGATGCGGCAGAAGAGCCAGAAGTTTCAACGGCTGAAACGATTCCTGTATTAGAAAATATCGTTGAAGATATTGTTGAGGATATTTCTGAGCAAGATAGTTCGCTCGTCGAAGATTCACCGGTGGTTGATGACGTTGAACTAGAAGTTGCGGTTCTTGAAGATGGGATTGAAGAGACTCTAGAAGAAAATGCTGAAGAGAACATTGTAGAGAGCGATGAGAAATTAGTTGCCGAGCCAGTTGAAGAAATTTCTTTAGAGGTGAGCGCAGAGGAAGAAAGTGATTCCGAAGATGATTTGATTGATGATGAAATCATTGAAATATTTTTGGAAGAAGCGGAAGAAGTATTAGAAACCCTGCAAGAGTTTTGGCCTCAATATAAAACCAATAACGATGATACAGAAGCCCAATCTACCGTTCGGCGTGCTTTCCACACACTAAAAGGCAGTGGTCGAATGGTGCAAGCTGCTGTAATCGGTGAGCTTGCATGGTCGATAGAAAATTTATTAAATCGGGTAATCGACCAAACGGTTAACCTAGAAGAAAATGCGTGTGCACTTATTGATCAGGTGATGGAATGTATACCTGAGTTAATTGAAGACTTCCGTTTACGACGTACTGGAAATATAGATACTGCGCCATTAATGGCTTATGCCGAGGCCTTATCTCAAGGTGAATCTGTTGCTGCATTTTCAATTGCAAGCAGTGAGACTGTTGAAGCAGTTGAAGCAGTTGAAGCAGTTGAAGCAGTTGAAGCAGTTGAAGCAGTTGAAGCAGTTGAAGCAGTTGA